>NZ_OAOP01000003.1:300000-472050 GCF_900207585.1 Bacillus oleivorans
TCACACTTTGACTATTCTTTACAGATTGACGATTTTTCAAAGGTAATCGGAACAAACGATGATAGTCTTATTAAGCAGCTGGAAAGAGAAATTGGTAAAAAATTTAATCCCGTAAGTTTTTCTGCTATAACCGTGGCTGAAGTTGAAAAGAAAACGAAGTCTCTTTCCTTAAGGGAAGGAGTATTAGAGCTAATCATCTCCTTACAATCAAAAGGAATTAAATTGGCGATAGCCTCTAGTTCTAGTCGTAAATGGATCCAATCCCATTTGGAAGCATTCGAGCTGACCTCTTATTTCCCTGTTATTGTATCAAGTGATGATGTGGCGAGAGTAAAGCCCGATCCAGAGCTTTATAAAAAAGCTTTAGAAAGGCTAGGGATAACGGCAGCAAATCGAGCAGTAGCTGTCGAGGACTCAGGACATGGGGCAATAGCGTCAATAGCTGCTGGAATCCAAACTTTTGTGGTACCGAATCCAGTCACGTCTTTCATACAGTTTCCTAAAGAAGTCATAAAATTTGATAGTTTTCAAGATTTAAGAAAAGCATTAGAGGGGGCACTTAATGACAAGACATCAGTGTAAATGGATATTAATTGGTTTATTGATTGCGTTTTTTGACTTCAGGTTTGAAAATGTTAATTTAGTTCCAGACATAGCCGGATGGGGAATCATCATATATCAATTAAGTGAAGCCAGAAATCATTATAAAACATATAGTACGGCGAGAATACTTGCGATTCTGCTTTTTGGATTATCGATACCGGACTTATTTACAGTGCAATGGGATTATTCTCTTGAACATAGTAATTTCTTGTTAGGGTTAATTAGTTCAGTATCGTATTTAGCATTTATTTTAAAACTGCTTGAGGGGATGGCGCTTCAATTAGAAAAGCAAAGTTGGCTAGAAAAATCAAAATCAATGTGGAAGTTTCGTAAGGTATATGGAATGTTTGCTTTGATTCCGATGGGATTTATTTGTTTAGCGGCTATTATTCCTGGTGCGTGGGGACTCTACATGAGTTTTCTACCGCTTATCGCCATAGGAATCATAGTGGTTCAAATCTTTTTGTTTGTACGTTTATATGATACAAGAACGATTATTGAGGAATACGGTCCAACGACCAGTTAGAAGGATCTCGATTGTAGGTCTTTCTTTTTTATGAAAAATATCTGTTTCCGTGATACTGCAATTTTTCTAGCATGAATTTTATCCTGGAGAAATGGGCTATTGATGCTTAAGAGAAAAAGGATATAGGGCCTTCTTAACTTGCATGGGCTTGCAAAGTCACTTATTCCTCAGCATCTCAGCTAGCTCATATAGTCGATCATACTGCTTAATGCAAAAGCGATTTCCTTCCTTTTGCAAATACCCTTTATCACAAAATTGTGCAAGTACATGCAATAAGTGTCGATAGGAGACGCCTAAAAAATCACAAACAGTTACGTGCTTCTCCTTATAGACCCCTTCATCAGCGGTTTGCAAAATGAAATCCGCCAGCAGGTTTTTAAGCGGGAAGGCTAGACTTTGAGAATACTTTGTTGCCATTTGTGTTGCTTTTACACTTAAAAACTTGGTTAGTTCCCGCAGAAATGTTGCATCTTCTAGAATTTGTACACGACAGCGATGAATTGGAATTGCAAAACAAATAGTCTTAGTGGAGGATTGAATCCCTTTTGTATAATAAACCTCATTTAATAATTCCATTTCCCCAATATAATCATTGGTATTGACAAAATTAATTAATGAAACTTTCCCATTATGATGCGTTATATAAATTTTTGCTTTTCCTTCTATCACATAGAATAAAAAATCCGGTCTCATGCCTTCTTGAATAATCCATTCATCGCGTTTATATTCATGCACTTGTATAAACTCTTCAATCGGAAAAGAAAATAAATGCGCAATGGAGTACTTATCCAAATAAAGTTGCCTTTTTCCATTTTTTAAAATTTCCATAATCCAACCTTAAAAATATGAGATATCTCATATTATTGTACGTATCTCCATGATATCATGCAAATAATGGGGGGATACAATTGAATACACAACGCTGGATGAGCAGACAGTTTTTTAGTTTTTATATGACATGGGGGATTTTTCTGCCTTTTTGGACAGGATGGATGATTGATACAAAAGGAATTACCATTTCACAAGCCAGCTTAATTATGAGCCTGGGTTTGGTTGTAAGAGGCTTTTCTACATTAGTTGCGTTTCCTTATTTATCGGAGAAATTTAGCAGTAAAGCATTATTAAATGGGATGGCAATCGGATCGCTAATTTCTATTTTTAGTTTTATTCCAGCAAGTTCCCTTGCCAGCTTAATTGTGGTAACGTTACTTTTGCATTTCTTTTATCCAACGTTGATGCCTGCTTTAGATAGCGCGGCTGGCGCCCTTGTGCAAAGTAAACAATTAAAACATTACGGGAAGAGTCGATCGTGGGGGTCGATCGGGTTTGTTGTTTGCGGCATGTTCTTAACCGTCTTTACCGGGGCGTTTGGCGATGAAGTGATTTTATGGGCGATGTTACTCGGCATATCGGTATTCGTATGTCTTGGTTTTATGCGTACACCCGTTGTATTATCTGAAAAACCTAAAAGAGTTAAAAGCAAAAAAGGCGGCATGTTAAAATTATTTCACATCAAACACTTTGGTTTGGTACTCGTTATTGTCATTTTTCTGCAAGCAGCACACGCTTCTTACTACAGCTATGGCTATATATTTTTACTAGATATCCATGCACCCGAATATTTAATTGGCATGATTATAAATATTGCTGTGATTGCAGAAATTATTTTCTTCTTAATCGCAGATCGAAGCTTTCATAAATTTTCAGTAGGTTCGTTGCTGACGCTAGCGGCACTTGGTTCAACTGTACGTTGGATATTGGTATTTGCTTTTCCAAATGTTATTCTTTTCTCTATTGCGCAAACATTGCATGCATGCTCATTTGCAATGGGGCATTATGCCTTTATGAAATACTTAATCAAAAATATTCCGCATCAGCAGATTCCGAAAGCACAAGGCATGTATTCAGCGCTGGCACTAAGCTGGAGTACTGCAGTGTTCACGATTTTCGGCGGCTATTTATACGAAATCGAGCCCAGATTCGCTTTTATCGGGATGATTGTTTGTACGATTCCATCGATGCTGCTTGCAATTTTTTATCGGAATTTGGAACTTAGAAAGGAAGCTTCTGTTGCCATATAGGGTTCGTTAAGAAAAGTCTTCTCGTGGCTGAGTCAATCTTATTAAGAAGGGCTTGTCTATTTGGGACAAGCTCTTAATTGTTTATCTTTAGATTAAATTATATTATTTTTTATTTTACCTCTTGATTCCGCATTTCTCTTCAATTAGAATAGTTTTTATCCTGTTTTTTCCACAACTATATTTTTTGCTCCCGGCGAAATGACTGCCATGGTTTCCAACTTTTCCATTCTTTTAATCTATTTCACCGCTATTAAAAGGATGGGTGTTGCAAGGCTGCACTCCGAGCAAGTCTCGTGTCTGCCTAGTTTTCTAAACAGGAAAGGAGACCTTTATGTCTGTAAAAGATCACCCTGATTTTGATGCAGAGGTCAAACGTTTGCAATTTACGAAAAAGTACATGGATGCTGTGATTTTAACAGCCGAAACGAGTTCGGAGCAGTTTAAGGAAAATATGAAATTGGCATTTGAGGACCTCGATGATTCGGATTCCAGTTTAAGTTATACCGAATTATTAGCAAACGCACGTTTCTTTGAAATGTCAAAGGCCGACCTTGAGAAACTGAAAAAGCTCCGTGCCAAGCCTTACTTTGCTCGAATTGACTTTTTAAGAGAGGGTCAAAAAGAAAAGGAAATCTACTACATCGGCAAAACTTCCCTTTACAAACGAGAAAATCAAGAACCGATTATTGTTGACTGGCGTTCTCCGATTGCGAACCTTTATTACGAAGGCCGAATTGGGAATGAGTCCTACAAGGCTGAAGGAGAGGTCTATCATGGTGACCTATCCTTAAAAAGACAGTATGTCATCGAAGAAGGGGAACTTGAAGAAGTTCGGGATATTGACCTTACAACCAATGATGAAATCCTGCAGGAATCCTTAGCCAAAAGTGCCAGCAATCGCCTCACCGATATTATTAATACCATTCAAGAAGAACAGAACCGTGTAATCCGCGCAGATTTAAACAAACCCATTATAGTTCAAGGGGCAGCGGGAAGCGGAAAAACCACAATTGCGTTACACAGAATTTCCTATTTTATTTATAACTATGCAGAGTATTTCCAGCCAGAAAATTTGATGATTTTAGCACCGAGCAGGTTGTTCATTGATTATATTTCAGAAGTCCTGCCGGAACTTGGAGTTGAAAAAGTTAAACAATTTACCTTTACAGACTTTGTGCTTCAATGCATCGGGGTGAAAGTAAACGTAATCAATGACCAGAAGCTGATTCAGTTAGTTGAACAAGATTCAGATGAAGTCAAAACGGCTGCAGCCATTTCTGGTTTAAAAGGCTCTAGGCTTATGAAGCAAATCCTAGATCGATATATCGAGCATATTGAATATACGTTCCGTGCTACAGAAGATGTATATGTTGATAAATACAAGATTTTTACGGCAAAAAAGTGGACCGCACTTTTTCGGGACGACTATCAATACTTGCCGATTTATCGCCGTGTGGAGAAGCTGAAGCTAGTTTTACAAAATGATGTACGGCAAAAGAAGAAGCAAATGGTCGATAAAATCGTTCAGTTTTACGATGATAAAATTGAAAAAGCGATTTACCGGATGAAGGACCCTAAAAAGAGACAAGCTTATGTGTCGGAAGCCTTGGACCGGAAAGAACTGAGGGTAAAAGAAATCCAAAAAGCCATTCGGAATGCAGTGCCGCAATATATAAGAAAGTTTCCAAGGAAAAAACTCTTGGAGTATTACGAAGATCTATTTGAAAACCCCGAACGTTTAATCCGATTTTCAGATGGAAAGCTCACACACAAACAAGCCCAAGTTTTATGTTCGTATAGCCTAAACCTAATTGCTAAGAAAAAATTTGAAATGGAGGATCTTGCTCCATTACTTTATCTGCAGCAAGCCCTTTTTGGAATCGACCCGCACTACCGGGCAAAGAATGTTGTAATTGATGAAGCCCAAGATTATAGCTATCTTCAGTTTGCCTCATTAAAAGCAGCGCTCGAAACGGATATGTTTACCGTAGTTGGGGACTTAGCGCAAGGGATTCATTCTTATCGGGGAATGACCGACTGGCAATTAATAAAAACGGATTTGTTTCCGCGAGCTACCTATGTAGAATTACAGAAAAGTTACCGGACAACTGTTGAAATCATGGAGGAAGCCAACAAACTCCTTCCTTTGATCCCTGAGAAGACTCCTAAAGTTGAGCCGGTCGTTCGTCATGGAGAGAAGCCATACTTTATTCAGATTCGAGATAAAGAGGACATTATTGCACAAGTAGAGAAATGGATTTCCAGCTATAAAGAAGAAGGGTTCCAGACCTTTGCAATCATCGGAAAAACGATGAAGGATTGTCGTCAACTTGCAAAAATTCTAGAGCGAAGCAATAAATTCTCAACCCAGTTGCTTCATGAGCAGGATCAGCTTAAAAAAGAGAATGTCGTAATAGTGCCTTCCTATTTGGTAAAGGGACTAGAATTTGATGTGGTCTTTATTGTCGCTCTTGATGAAGCATTTCGAAAAGAAGTGGAATTAGATGTGAAGCTGTTGTATGTTTCCATGACAAGACCGCTGCATCGATTGCTGTTTCTCGGGAAAAAACAAAGTGATTTCATATTGGTGAATTAGAAGTTTTAACCTATAATAATCAAAAATAAACAAGCAGGGTAAATCCCTGCTTGTTTATTTGGCTGGAAATCTCCAAACAGCCGCTTCGCCGTCAAAGGACGCCATTGATTCGTATCTGAGCTCCCACTCACCTTCTTGAGCCGGAACATCAAAGTAAACGGTACCTTTGACTTTTTTTCCGCCAGGAAGTTCGGTAGATAAAGCCATGTCCTCAGAAGGTAAAGCTTGAGTCAGTTCAAAACCTTCTGCGTCATATAAAGTAAATTCGGTATTATCAATAAAATAGGCTTCTTGATTGGTATTCTCTACAACTAAATTTGCAACGATTGCATGATCTTGTGTTAATGGCTGAAATTGATTAATTTCGCCTTCGTACACCTCAACACTTTCAAGGGTGATTTTAACCCCTTCAACTTCAACAGTATCTCCTATCGTTGCTGCTTGAGCTTCATCTTGATTTTCATCTTCCTGTGCTTGTTCCTGATCTCCATTTTCTTCAGCAGCCCCGCCATTTTCGGCTGTGTCGCCTCCGTTATCAGCAGCTTCATTGCCCTCATCTGTGGCAGCTCCGCAAGCGCCAAGTATCAGTAATAAACTAAATAAAATCGGAAAAAGTTTTAGCTTCATGATGTACCTCCTTAAGTAGTATCGATTTTATTATGCGTCAAATACAGCATTATCATTATATCCTAAAAAAAATCAGAATCAAGTGGAAGAATCTATAACAGTTGGGTTATCATGAAAATGGAAAATACTACATTGGAGGTCAAGTATATGAAAAAAACGTTACAGGGGACAACAACCTTACATAATGGAATTGAGATGCCTTATTTCGGTCTAGGTGTGTATAAAGTAGAGGAAGGACAACAAACTGAAGAAACGGTACAAGCCGCTTTAAATATTGGTTATCGTCTGATTGATACCGCCGCCCTTTATGAAAATGAAGAGGGAGTAGGCAAAGCAATTAGAGAAAGCGGCATTCCACGCAAAGATATCTTTGTAACAACTAAAGTATGGAATAGTGATCAAGGGTATGACTCTACATTAAAAGCATTTGAGACAAGCTTTAATAAGCTCGGCTTGGATTATATTGATTTATATTTAATCCATTGGCCAGTTGTGGCGAAGTATAAGGATACATGGAAAGCACTTGAACGTCTTTATGAAGAGGGCGCAGTAAGGGCGATTGGTGTCAGTAACTTTCAGCCCCATCACTTAGAGGACCTTATGAATACTGCCAATGAAAAACCAACTGTCAATCAGGTAGAATGTCATCCTTTACTTACGCAGGCAGAAGTTAAAGAAATCTGCTGGAAGCATGATATTAAAGTAGAAGCATGGTCGCCGATTGCACGAGGACGTGTGCTTGAACATCCTGTATTAGTGAAACTGGCTGAAAAGCATCAAAAATCCCCAGCCCAAATCATATTGCGTTGGCATCTGCAGCAGGACGTTATCATCATTCCAAAGTCAGTAAACGAGAAACGATTAAAGGAAAATGCTGATATCTTTGATTTTGAATTAACAGCTGAAGATATGACACAGATTGATGGACTTAATAAAAATGAAAGATTTGGTGCCGATCCAGATAATTTTGATTTTTAATTGACTCCGCTTTAGCGGAGTTTTTTTCACGTAATAGAATCCGACATAACTGCCAAATTGATTTCCGCTGCAGGCAGTCGCTTTCCGCGGGCAACGCTTCAGCTTCCTCGGAAGCAAAAACCGCTTCCTGCGGGATCTTCAGCTGTTGCTTTTCCCGCAGGAGTCGACTGCCCTCCGCTCCAATCAATTATCACAAAAGTAAATAGCTACGTTTGTGATTTAATCAACTAATCCTTTTTACGGTCGATTTGTAATCGTGAATAAAAGACAGGGACTGGGTTAAAATCATAAATGATCTACAACTAAGTAGAATCTACCTAGAGAGGTGATGTGGACATGGCAAGTGTAAACTTAGCCATTATCTATTACAGTTCAACTGGTACAAATTACCAAATGGCGCAGTGGGCAGAACTTGGCGGGAAAGATGCTGGAGCCGAAGTTAAGGTTTTAAAAGTAAAAGAGCTTGCCCCTGAAGCGGCCATTGCTTCAAACCCTGCTTGGAAGAATCACTATGATGAGACTAAAAATGTCCCTGAGGCAACGCCGGATGATCTCGATTGGGCAGATGCCATTATTTTTAGCTGTCCGACCCGATTTGGTAATGTCCCATCACAGATGAAGCAATTTTTAGATCTGACAGGAGGGCTTTGGGCACAAGGAAAATTAGCTAATAAGGTAGTTAGTGCAATGACCAGTGCAACTAATTATCACGGTGGCCATGAACAAACCATAAATGCTCTCTATACAACCATGATGCACTGGGGTGCGATTATTGCTGCTCCAGGCTACACAGATCCTGTGATTTTTGGAGCTGGGGGGAACCCTTATGGGACATCAGTAACGGTGGACCAAGAAGGAAAAATGCTTGAGGACGCAGAAGGTGCAGTTAAACACCAGGCCAAACGAACTGTAGAAGTAGCAAAATGGGTGAAAAGCGGATTAAACGGCTAGCACTCAGAATATAAAAGGCTGTCCCACAAAAATTGGAAGGGGACAGCCTTTTATTTTAATAAATTTATCATATCATCTAAGAATGGCGCTTTTACTGTAATGTTCTCTTCAAGTAAAGGATGAATAAAAGATAATTGAATGCCATGAAGAGCTGGCCGATAAAAGTCTGATGAACCGCCATAAAGCTGATCGCCAACAAGCGGATGTCCTATAGAGCTAAGATGTACACGAATTTGGTGGGTTCGCCCCGTTTCAAGTGTACATTGTATCAGAGACCGATTCTTTTTCTTGGAGGATTCTAGAACCTGGTAAAGGGTTATAGCGGATTGTCCGCCTGGTGAAACCCTCCTTCTTGTCGGATGGTGCCTATCCCGGCCAATGGGTTCGTTTATCGTCCCCTTATTCTGGGATGGTATCCCATCGACAACAGCCCAATAGGTACGGTGTACTTCTTTCTTTGTCAATCGCTCGTCTAATAAGACACCTGCCAATTCATGTTTTGAAAACAGAACAGCCCCTGTTGTGTCACGATCTAACCGGTGAATGGGACGAACTTTTCGTTTTTCCCCAGTAGCATAAACATGAAAACTTACAGCATGCAGAAGGGTTGTTTCTTCCTTTTCTTCTGTCGGATGTGTCTTCATATGGGGTGGTTTGTTAACCGCCATACAATGGTCATCTTCAAATAAAATATCAATATCTGCATAGATTGGTGCAACTAAAAATTCCTGATCCTCTAATACTTTTATTTTTAAGCGATCTCCTTTGTTACATGGAGTATTCCAATGGTGATCGTCTCCATTTATTAAAACAGCACGATCCATCCGCCATTGATGAACCAGTTTTTTTGGAAGCATCCATTTCTTTTTAAAAATATCCTGTAATGTAAGCCCTTCCCATTCCGCTTTTACAGGTAAAATAAGGTAGGGACCCTGTCGATCAACTCGCATACCGTATACTCCTTATGTAAATATTCAAACTGAATTACAATGCCTTAAATTACCACCGACTATGAAGGTTGACCTATGTTATTCTAGATAATATATTACGACTAGATTACAGAGTGATGACAAAGGTGGGTCGGTGAGTGAAAGTAGTATATGCCTCGACAAAGGAACAAGCGGAAAAAATTCAAGAACTAGTTTCTTATATGTATTCTGAAATTTTCCCACAATTTTTCCTTGATGATGAAATAGAAAACTTTGAAAATATGGATGTCTTACATATGAATGAAAGGCACTATGAATATGTCAGTACACTTAAAGAAGCCTTTCAGGTTATTTCAAGCTTACAAACTATTATAGCCATTTTAGAAGTAAAAAATCGAGAAGATATCGATGAAAAGTATCGGGATATTTTCAATGAAAATGTCCGTATACTGCAGAATTTTGGTTTATGCTTTCCCTTTTCCTTTCGGCATTTTCAATCGATAAAAGCTAGTTCGAATGATTTTAGCGCCTATGTGAGACCGGCCAATCAATTACTTATTTAATGGATAATGAAAAAAGTGCTAACAGTTAATAAACCGTTAGCACTTTTAATTTAGGTTTTACTTTGCGGCTACGTATTCAGTGAACCAGGCATTAAAATATTCTTTGTCGTATGCGCCCGTTATCCGTTCATACTCTACACCATCTTTAAAATGAATAATAGTTGGCGTGGCTTCGATCGCGTAATCATTCCAGCCTTCTTCAAATTCTAAGATGTTGTATTTAACAAGGTCAATTCCCATTTCTTCTGTCATTGGATCAATAATAGGGGTAGTAGCCTGACAGTGAACACACTCAGGGCTAAAGAAATAAACCGTCACATCTTCTTTATTCGCTAGCTTTTCTTTTAATTCATCTGGAAGGATGATATTGTCATATAATGGATCACCAATCAGATCAATGGTAGACTGTTCTAAATTATCTGTGCCGTAAGGGTTATCCTTTAACTTATCTGCGTTTTGTGCATAATTTAAAAAGGCCATTCCTCCGAATAAAACAACAATGATAACTAGGAAAATAATAACTTTTTTCATTATTTCACTCCTTTTTTCCAGATTAATAAGCTGAAATTAATGATAATAATAAAGGCAATTAGAGCAAGGAAAGGAATTGTAACGAATCCAAACCAGTTAATATATTCACCCGTACAAGAGACTCGTCCGCACGAAATAGAATTTTCAGCCAGAAAACTCACTTTTTGAATAGAATAATGGTAAAGCGAGATTAGTGCACCGATGGATGATAGGATTAATGTATACAAACTGATAGAAAAATCTTTTTTAACAACGGCTATCCCCAAAATAATCGCTTGCGGATACATAAGTATTCTTTGGTACCAGCATAAAACACATGGCTCATACATTCGTACCTCAGAAAAATATAAGCTGCCAAACATCGCAACAACGGATGCAGCCCATGCTATGAATAAATAAGTTTCTCTTCGATCTTTTTTCAACCGGAACCCTCTCCTTCTTCTTAACAAATTATATTATGCTTGGTTACAAAAAGTAAATTGAAAGAGTTTGACAATATTATGAATATCTGAACAATAGACGACATTAACAAAAAAAAGTAAGCTAGTGTATGAAAACCAATATGAAAGAGGGATGCACTATGCAAACTCGTAAATGGTGGAAGGAATCCGTTGTTTATCAAATATATCCGCGCAGCTTTTATGATTCGAATGGGGATGGAATCGGAGACATTCCTGGAATCATTCAAAAATTAGATTATTTAAAAGAACTGGGTATTGATGTAATCTGGCTTTCACCTGTCTATGAATCCCCTAATGATGATAATGGGTATGACATCAGTGATTATAGAAATATCATGGATGAATTCGGGACGATGCAGGACTGGGAACAGCTTTTAGAGGAGATGCATAAACGAGGGATTAAGCTTGTGATGGATTTAGTGGTGAATCATACGTCTGATGAGCATGCCTGGTTTGTTGAATCTAGAAAATCAAAGGATAATCCTTATCGCGATTATTATATTTGGCGGCCAGGGAAAGAAGGAAAAGAGCCGAACAATTGGGAATCGGCGTTTAGCGGTTCTGCCTGGCAATATGATGAAACGACAGGTGAGTATTATTTACATATCTTTTCAAAGAAGCAGCCGGATTTAAACTGGGAAAATCGCAATGTACGAGAAGAAGTCTACGATATGATGAAGTTTTGGCTTGATAAAGGTGTGGATGGCTTCCGGATGGATGTGATCAACTTTATTTCTAAGGTTGAAGATCTGCCGGACGCACCCAATCCGCATGGTGTTATGTTTGTATCGGGAAGTAAATATTTTATGAATGGTCCGCGCATTCATGAATTTCTTCAAGAAATGAATAAAGAAGTTTTGTCCAAGTATGACATTTTAACGGTTGGCGAAATGCCTGGAGTCAGACCGCAGCAGGCGATTGATTATACGGGTGAGGACCGAAATGAACTAAACATGGTGTTTCAGTTTGAACATGTCGATATTGATTCCGGTCCAGAAGGCAAATGGGATCTTCGGCCGTTTGATTTAATCCGGCTAAAAGAAATATTATCAAAGTGGCAGGAAGAACTCTTTGAAAAGGGCTGGAACAGTTTATATTGGAACAATCACGACCAGCCAAGAATCGTCTCTCGTCTTGGTGATGATAAAGAGTATAGGGTAAAGTCTGCGAAAATGCTCGGAACCTTGCTACATATGATGCAAGGGACTCCTTATATCTATCAAGGCGAAGAATTGGGCATGACTAATGTACGATTTAAATCGCTTGAAGATTATCGGGATATTGAAACTCTCAATATGTATAAAGAAAAAGCCGAAGCAGGAAAAAATCATGAAGAGATTATGAGATCGATTTATGTGAAAGGACGGGATAATGCGAGAACCCCGATGCAATGGGATGCGAGTGAACATGCTGGTTTTACAGCCGGGTCCCCATGGATTAAAGTAAATCCGAATTATATGGAGATTAATGCAGAGAATGCATTAAAGGATAAGGATTCGGTCTTTCACTATTATAAAAAGCTGATTCAGCTTAGAAAACAACATGAGATTATTGTGTACGGCAAGTATGATTTGTTGTGGAAGGAACATCCGCACGTTTATGCCTATACGAGGACACTAGATAACAAACAGCTCCTTGTATTAACGAATGTTTCCGGTTATCCGCAAACATTACAGCTGCCTGATGAGATACAGCCAAAGTCAGAACCTGAAATCTTGATAAGCAATGATCAGCATCAGCCATTTTCAAGAGAACTTACATTAAACCCGTGGGAAGCAAGGGTTTATCAGTATAGTATTTAAAGAAAATTCTCCCGCTGCGAGCCATAAGGCGAAGCATGATGCGTAATTGCACATAGTTAATATCTAAAATTTTTACTGAGAAAAACATACATCTATGCTAAAAATGCTATACGCTTAAAGTATAAAAAAGACAAGTAACATTCGATTACGCTTAATCGGGTTACTTGTCTTATTCTTTTTTACCAAAAAAGCCATAAAAGAAAAACTCTGTAATTTCTTGAATCCGTTCTTTTTTATTAATTCCTGTATACATTTCTGGAAAATGGCGAATTCCCTCATTAAAAATTTGCGTAATCAGTAAAATGGTTTCAGGGGAATAGGAGGCACTAATCTCACCGCTATCTTTTCCTTCCTGCAGAAAAGCATAGACAGAAGGGAGCGAGTCTTTCGTTGCAAAATCACTGATCAGCTTTTGCAGCTTAGGAGAAGGAGATGAAAATATCGCTTTTAGGAAATCGTCATGAATGCTGATCGTTTCCTGAAGCTTCATTCCAATAATAAGGCCGATTTTTTCTTTAAAGGAAAGCTCTTTATGATCCATTATCTTCTGAAACGCGTTTAACTGCTCTTCAAGATAAAACTTGACGACCTCAAATAAAAGCTCATCTTTATTGCCAAAATAATTGTAGATTGAAACCTGAGAGACATTTGCTTTTTCTGCAACGTCTTTGATACTGACTTTCTGAAATCCGTTCTTCGTGAATAGGGATAAAGCAGCATGGAGAATCTGCTCCATTTTTTGAAGTCGTCTCTTTTCAAATCCGTTCATTCTGTCACCTCAATCCCAATCATATGAAATTTGGGACATGATTTCAATCATTTTCCCTGCCATAGCCAACCATTAAAACGTGAGGGAGATCTTTCTATGACCAAGCTTGATCTATCTAAATTTGAGAAAAAAGTGATTGTGCGAACCATGGAAGTGAAAGATATTGACGATATTATTAAACTGGAGAAAATATGTTTCCCAGGCATGATCCCGTGGAAGCGGGACCAACTGGAAAGCCATCTTGAGATATTTCCTGAAGGTCAATTTGTTGTGGAGTACGATGGTGAAATCATTGCCTCTTCTTCGAGTTTGATTATTGACTTCCATGAATATGACGCCCTCCATACATGGGATGACATTACAGACGAAGGCTATATAACAAACCATAATCCGGAAGGCTATAATTTATATGGAATTGAGATCATGGTCCACCCCGATTATCGCCGGATGAAATTAGGCCATCGGCTTTATGAGGCCAGAAAGGATTTGGCAAGAAGACTTAATTTAAAGAGTATCATTATTGGAGGAAGAATTCCTTTCTACCATAAATATGCTGATGAAATGTCGCCAAAAGAGTACGTCGAACAGGTTCGAATGCGAAATATTTATGATCCGGTGATGTCCTTCCAGTTATTTAATGGTTTTACTTTAAAGAGAATCAACCCTAATTATTTGCCAGATGACAAGGCATCTAATAAATATGCAACCTTAATGGAATGGAATAACGTTGACTATCAGCCGAAATCAAAGCGGTTCTTTAAAACGAGTTTCCCGGTTCGAATTTGTGTCGTTCAATATGGAATGAGGCAGATTAACTCTTTTGAAGAGTTTTCACATCAAGTCGAATATTATGTGGACGTGGCTTACGATACAGGCTCCGACTTTGTTGTATTTCCTGAACTTCTTACTACGCAGTTGATGTCTTTTATAGACGATAAATCACCGAACGTAGCAATTCGGAAGTTAGCCGAATACACCGAATCCTATATTCAATTATTCACAGATTTGGCTGTTAAGTACAATGTTAATATCGTTGGCGGATCTCACATTGTAGAAGAAGATGACAATAAAATCTATAATATTGCCTACCTTTTTCGAAGAGATGGGACAATTGATAAACAATATAAGCTTCATATCACTCGTAATGAAAGAAAATGGTGGGGTGTCAGCCGTGGAGATGAGGTTAAAGTATTTGATACGGATTGCGGCAGAATTGCCATCGCAATTTGTTATGACATCGAATTTCCTGAAATCGCCAGGATTGTGACAAACAGGGGTGCAAAAATTATCTTTGTTCCGTTTTGTACAGAAGATCGGCAAGGATATTTACGGGTGCGGTACTGTGCCCAGGCAAGAGCGATTGAAAATCAGGTGTATACTGTGATTTCAGGAACAGTAGGGCATTTGCCGCAAACGGAAAATATGGATATTCAATATGCACAATCCGCGATTTTTTCCCCATCTGATTTTGAATTCCCAAGAGACGGGATTATAGGGGAAACCAATCCTAATATTGAGATGGTGGTTATTGGCGATGTCGACCTTGAAATTCTAAGAAGGCAGCGGCAAGATGGCACTGTCCAGCATTTAAAGGATCGACGAAATGATATCTACGAAATAAAATACAAAAATGGCAAATGAGGTTGTTTTAATGCGAAAGGTTGAATCAAGTAGCCATCGTGATAGGTACGTCCCGGGGAATTGGGAAAGGGATCGCCTTATAAATCCGGGAATGGTTGATACCTATTTTGCTAATTCAACACAAGGTTTACCAGAGAAAAAAGACTGGTTAAAGGTTGAACAGATTGCCGAGGCCGTTGCCTGTATGGCGTCAAGCTCCAGCTCATATGGTGATTGATGAAATTATTCTGCACCCATTAATTCAGGAATATCCGATAGCGTAAAGAGAAAACCGTGTTACCATTTAGGTAATTCGGTTTTTGTTTTTTAGCGAAAGGATCTCATACTTTAGTCGCAGAATAAATCATTCTTTTTGATAAAGCTTTTACAGCCAAAAAACAGATATAATAAGAGTAAGAATTCAAAGGGGAGCACGTATGGGAACATCAATTAATCGTTTAAACGTCCTGAAAAATATCGCAGAGCTTTTAAATGAGGCGACAGATATTCATACCATTTTACAGGAAGTATTAAAGAAGCTGCTAACATTAACGGGACTCTCAACCGGATGGATTTTCCTGATTGAAAAAAATGGGAAGCACAAGTTAGCGGCTTATGAAAATCTTCCGCCAGCCTTAGAGTATAACGAGCTATCGCCCATGTGCAAGGGTGGTTGCTGGTGTGTCAATAAATTCAACAACGGGACTTTACATAAAGCGTCCAACATTATTGAGTGTCAGCGTATTGAAATTGCCATTATGCAAAAGCTCGGTGATACTGGCGGAATTACGCATCATGCCACTATCCCATTGCATGTCGGAAACGAACGGTTTGGACTTATCAATGTCGCATCTCCCAATAAAACTTTTTTTACTGAAGAGGAATTAGCCCTTTTAGAAGCAACTGCCCACCAAATTGGAGCAGCCATTAAGCGGATTCAGTTAACAAAAAAGGAACAGGAAATGGCTTTGCGGGAAGAAAGAAATCGACTGGCTCGGGACCTTCATGACTCCGTTAATCAGTTATTATTTTCCATGACCTTAACTGCTAGGGGCGGGAAAGAGATGACGGCTGATCAGGAAGTCAAGGAAACGTTTCAGTATATTCAAGAGTTGGCTCAGCAAGCTTTGAGCGAAATGAGAGCTCTAATATGGCAATTGAAACCGATTGGACTTGAAGATGGTCTGTTAAAAGCGATCAAAAGCTACGGGGAAATGCTGAACCTAAACGTACATGATCAGATTATTGGAGTAGGAAACCTCCCGTCTAATGTTGAAGAGGTCCTGTGGAGGGTCAGTCAAGAAGCATTCAATAATTGTAAAAAGCATGCGGGAACCAACGACATTTGGGTCACGATTGAACACTTAAAAAACGAGGTTATCCTATCGGTAAAAGATGAAGGCAGCGGGTTTACGATTCATGAAAATAACATGATTCCTACATTAGGCTTGAGTAACATGAAAACAAGGGTGGAATCGGTTGGAGGAACTTTTTCATTAACGAGTCAGCCTAATCAGGGTACCTCAATTCAAATAAAGATTTCATTTTAAGGGAAGGCGTTAAAAATGGGGATAAAATTAATCATTGCAGATGATCATCCGATTGTTCGGCGGGGTCTTGTCTTTTTTTTAAAGACACAGTCTGATATTAGAGTGATTGGCGAAGCTAGCAGCGGAAATGAAATCATTCAATTAGCTGATGAATTACAGCCTGATCTTATCTTAATGGATTTATTAATGCCAGGTTTAAACGGGATTGAGGCAACGAAAAAAATTAAGGCTAAAAACCCGTATATACGCATCATTATTTTAACCAGTTTTTCTGATCAAGATCAGGTAATTCCTGCTATTGAAGCGGGAGCTGACGGGTATCAGCTTAAAGATGTAGAGCCGGATGTACTCGTTCAAGCGATCCGTGAAGTGGTGAATGGCGGGAAATCCCTTCATCCGAAAGCAACTGATCAAATCGTCAGTCAATTTACAAAAAAACGGAAAGAAGACGCGAAAATAGACGAATTAACCACCCGCGAAAAAGAAGTGTTAATTGAAATTGCCAAAGGAAAAAGTAATAAAGAAATTGCAACTTCTCTATATATAACTGAAAAGACAGTGAAAACACATGTATCCAACATTCTTGCTAAGCTTGAATTATCAGACCGGACACAAGCTGCCTTATTCGCGGTCCGAAATGGCCTCGTGCAAAACCAATAGCAAATAAAAGACGGAGGGTGCCCCTTATACACCATCCGTCTTTTTTGTAACCTTTGTTTCTCTACTGCCTTTAACTTCAGCCCTTTATCAGTTCCATCCCATTTTCCTGATTCTGTGTCCAATCAAGTGTTTCGGTTGCATGGTCAATGTATCGCAGAAGCGCATAAAGATGACTTTCGATGAGAGAATAATCTTTAGAAAATTGATACGCATGCAGAAAATGCTCAATTTTCTTTGATAACATGTCATCCTTTGTGCGAACCATCAAAAGCAAAAGGTTATCCCATTGAGAACGATGCGTATAGTATAAAGCTCGATCATAATCGACCGTATTCATTCGTTCCCCTCCTCTCTCAGGAGTTACTTTTAGTGTATGTGGTTTGTCCTTAAATTTGTTCTCTAAATGTTGGAGATGCTGTCATGACGGTAACGTTACAAATTGGAGGTATACCCATAAGTGACCAAGGTTTTTAGCGGGGAGGGTTTGATGGGATTTTTAAGGGGTCTAAGGCCCGTAAGAAAGGATTGGGTTGCTGGAAAGTCTTTTATAAGGCTTCTAAAGACAAGACCGAAAAAAGGCATAAAGGCAGAAATAAAGTCTTTTATAAGGGTTCTAAAGGCCGTAAAAAGAGTAAGGGCAGAAGAAAGTCTTTTATAAGGGTTCTAAAGGCCGTAAAAAGGAGTAAGGGCAGAAGAAAGTCTTTTATAAGGGTTCTAAAGGCCGTAAAAAGGAGTAAGGGCAGAAGAAAGTCTTTTATAAGGGTTCTAAATGCCTTAAAAAGGAGTAAGGGCAGAAGAAAGTCTTTTACAAGTGTTCTAAAGGCCGTAAAAAGGAGTAAGGGCAGAAGAAAGTCTTTTATAAGGGTTCTAAAGACAATTAAAAGGAATTAAGATTGAAGAAATGTCTTTTATAAAGGAATGAAGGTAAAGATTCGGGAGATAAAAAAATAAATACATAAAAGTGACCAATAAAAAGAAAAATAAAAGCAAAAACAGGAGGAAATCATGAAAAAGTTTTTATCATGTATTATCTTGGTTTCGTTTCTTTTTAGTGTAGTTGGTCATCAGGAAGTAGAGGGGCAAGTCGATTATGAAAAATACGGAAGAATCGCGATTGCGCTTGTTAAAGAGGATTATCCGGGTGCACCGGTTCAAGAGTATCAATACTTAGGAAGAAAACAGGTTAACGGAGATAAAGTAACGGATTCTTTTGAATTTAGAGTAACAGAACAAGGAAGAACAAAAAGGGTTATTGTAAATGTTACACATGATTTAAAAAACAAAAAGACATTAGATATTTCAGTACAGGAACAAGAAGCCCAATAAACGGGCTTCTTTCTTTTTGCGAATCAAAAACGATACCATTTTTTCATTCTAATTATTTTGCCTGTTTATTCGTGTTATTCGATAAAACACGAATAAACATTAATAAAATATATTGAAAACTCGAATAAAAACGAATAAAATAAAAATGGAAGTACTTCCAAGTTTAGGAAGGTTTCTGAAAATGAGGAAGGAGGCTCCAAGTTTTATAACACAAAATGAAATAAAAAGGGGAAATGTACATGTTTTCTGAAGAGAGAAGAGAAGAGATTTTAAAGCTTTTAGAGCAGACAGGAAGGGTTCAGGTTAAGGATTTAGCTGAGCAGTTTAATGTATCGATTGACTCGATTCGCAGGGATTTATCGATCATGGAGGAAAAGGGGTTATTAAAAAGAACGCATGGAGGCGCCATTCCAGCAAGACTAATTCGTTTGTTTCCTGGTCCAAGCGATCAGCGTTACAATCATGGGGATGATTACGGAAACGCAATCGCAAAAAGAGCAGCATCTTTTATTAAAGCAGGACAAACCGTCTTTATGGGTGGTGCCTCCATACACTACATTATGTTAAAGTATTTGCCTGAAGACGTCCAGTTCACAGTTGTCACCAATTCACTTAGAATCGCAGATGTCTTACGGACTATGGACAATGTTGAATGTTATTTAATTGGAGGAAGAGTAAAGAAGTCAGGCAATATGTCGGATGCCTTTACTAATGAAATGATCAAACAATTTAATTTTGACCTTGCTTTTCTGACTGGTGGAGCTTTAAACGAAAAAGGACTTTCCACGGCAACCCCTGAAGTCGCAATTGGTGCAAGAGTGATTCATAAACAAGCGCGAAAAAACATTTGCTTAATGGGTCACTGGGGGTTTGGCACGACGAATTTTGTTCATATCTTACCTGCTGATGCCTTTAATCTGATTATTACAGATGAAGAAACAGCTGAAGAACATATTGAAGCTGTTCGGGGGTATGGCGGGATAGTGGAGGTTGCATCTCTATAAATGAGTCTGGGTTAACGTAAGTAAAATTATAATTGTGAAAGGGATGCATAGAAAATATGTTTTATCGAAGAAAAACTTATGTTGTTAAAGGAGATTTTATTGAAAATTTTAATTTGCATTTTAATCAAACCCTTTTACCTGCTCAAGTAAAGTATGGTTCTAGGCTAATTGGCAGATGGATGGTCGACAAAAAGAATCATACCGTAGAGGTCTTTGCTATATGGGGATATAACAGTTATGAGGATTATCAAAGAATTGAGGAAACAGTGAGAAGCGACCAAGAGCATGTTAAACGTGTTAGTAACTGGTATAAGCGAAACGGGGGTAGGGAGCGCGTTCGAAAAAATTTTCTTGAAGTAAGAAATGAAAAGATTGAATCCACAGTATTTGATGTAAAAAAATTCTAACTCTGGTAAAATGGAGTTATTATTATTTTTTTAAAAAAGTATGGGGGCGTAATTATGGTAATTAGAAAAATTTTAACCATTCTAATTGGGACCCTACTTTCTTATTCAGTATTGGCTGTGGGTTTCATGAATGAATCCTTAGATGTCATATTGTTTATGCTGATGATTACCTATCCATTCATTTTTCTATATGGGCTACCGGTTACAATTCTATCTGATAAAATAACAAAAGATAGTTTAGGGGTTAAAAGAGTTATTAAAGCTTTTCTTTTTCATGTACTATTTGGCATGGGTTTCGTGTTTGTATTAAGTTTTTTCTTTGACCCACATGAATTATTTTTTAACTTTAAAGAATACTGGTCAAGCGAGGGAGAACTATTATTTTTCGCCGCAACCCTCACTTCCTTCTTCTTCTGGCTTGTCGACGAGGGTATTAGATGTTTTCAAAGAAAATACTGCTATAGTTACGAATGACCACATTCTTTGTGGTCTTTCTTTTTGTTCAAGCCCATTCTTGTTTTACGCGTACATGTTACAGCTCACTTCTTCATACATTGTGGTAAAGGGCATAAGGGGGAGTTACCGGTGAAGACGGATGATCGGAAAGCATTGGAATATGCGATTAATGAGATTACGGAGATTGCCAAAGGATTTGGTCTTGATTTTTACCCGATGAGATATGAAGTTTGTCCGGCGGATATTATTTATACGTTTGGTGCTTACGGAATGCCCACTCGCTTCTCGCATTGGAGCTTCGGTAAGCAATTTTATAAAATGAAGCTGCATTATGATCTGGGTCTTAGTAAAATTTATGAGTTGGTTATAAATTCAGATCCTTGTTATGCATTTTTACTCGACTCCAATACGTTGATTCAAAACAAGCTTATTGTCGCTCATGTACTGGCCCACTGTGATTTCTTTAAAAACAATGCTCGTTTTCAAAATACGAAGCGTGATATGGTCGAAAGTATGTCTGCTACTGCAGAACGGATTCGCCAATATGAAATTGAATATGGGAAAGAGGAAGTTGAGAAAACGCTTGATGCGGTGCTGGCGATCGAGGAGCATATTGATCCTTCTTTAATGAGACCTAAACTGGCGTGGAGCTTAAGTGATATTGAGTGGGAAGATGAAGAAGATGATCAATCTAAATCACCATACGACGATCTATGGTCACTTGATGAAAAGCCAAAACCAAAGGAACGGAAAAAGAAACATAAAAAATTTCCGCCGCACCCAGAAAAGGATTTACTTCTCTTTATTGAGGAATATAGCCGGGAATTAGCTGATTGGCAAAGAGACATCGTGACCATGATGAGAGAGGAAATGCTGTACTTCTGGCCACAGCTTGAAACGAAGATTATGAATGAAGGCTGGGCATCATATTGGCATCAGCGTATCCTACGAGAGATGGATTTAACTTCTGATGAAGCTGTGGAATTTGCGAAATTAAACGCTGGCGTCGTGCAGCCTTCTAGAACGGGAATAAATCCGTATTATCTAGGATTAAAGATATTTGAAGATATAGAAGAACGGTGGAATACCCCAACGGATGAAATGAAAGAAAGAGGAGTCCAGCCAAACTCTGGCCGTGCCAAATTATTCGAAGTGAGAGAATTAGAATCTGACATCTCCTTCTTGCGAAATTACTTAACGAAGGATTTGGTGTTGAGAGAGGATATGTATTTGTTCCAAAGACAAGGCAAGGATTACAAAATTGTCGATAAAGAGTGGACCCAGGTAAGAGACCAGCTCGTGAACATGCGGGTCAATGGAGGTTTTCCATATATTACTGTAGATGATGGAGATTTCATGCGAAACGGTGAACTCTATCTAAAGCATTGGTATGAAGGGATTGAACTGGATATAAAATATTTAGAAAAGGTGCTCCCTTACATTTATCAGCTTTGGGGCAGGACAGCTCATGTAGAAACAGTAGTAGAGAATAAGCCGATCTTGTTCTCATACGATGGGAAAGGATTGCATCGGAAGTATTTGTAAAGGTGATTCGTAAAAACGGCTCCAATATGGGGCTGTTTTTTATTATAATAATGGATAACTAAAATTTTTGAAGAAGATATACATCACCGTTAAATTTTTTTAATACCAGGAGAAAGCAGGTAAAACAAGGGGGGATGGAAATGTATAAGAAAATATTATTGGCAACGGACGGATCTGAACATTCTAAAAGAGCTGCTGAAAACGCAATTCATATTGCTAAATACAGTCCTAATTCTAAAATTGATGTGGTTTATGTTGTCGATCCCGATAAAGTAAAATCGGACGTACTAAAAAATTGGAACTCTGCTGACATTGGCGAAAAACATAAAGATCGAATTAAAGATGTAGAACGAATGGCACAAGAGGCTGGGGTTTCTTATAAGCTAACGATTTTGCACGGGGACCCAGGTCCTGTAATCGTTGATTATGCTAATAAAAACAATCATGAAATCGTTATCATTGGAAGCAGAGGGTTAAATGTGCTTCAAGAATTTGTGTTAGGGAGCGTAAGTCATAAAGTAGCTAAACGCGCCAATTGTCCAGTATTAATTGTGAAATAAAACTGCATAAAGAACAAACTGAAGGGTATGTTGTACATCTCTTTTTTTATTTAATATTAGTTCCAACAGCTTCCAAGCTGTTTTTTTTGATTTTGCTGTTTTCGTATATTTTTGTTGATTTTTTAATGGAGGCAAACATGTCCGTTCCATTTAGCTCCAGACACAAGATTCCCCGGGGAGGAAGTCGAGCCTCCTCGGCTTTGCCTGCGGGATGGATTGGGCAGCTTAAGCATCGCACGAAGAAAATGCGAATGCATTTTATGAGGAGTCAAGTGTCTTCCGCTCCATTCCACTACCGTTGTGAAACAGACTTTGATTTTGAAAGGTTGTATCGGAAATGAAAGAATGATGGCGAAAAGAAGCGTAAGACCCAAATGGATGCGATTACATGCCATTTCACAAATGTTTCACAATCCTATATACTCTGTTTTGTTATCGGCGGACCCGGCTTTCATGAGAGTTGAAAGTCAAACAAACTAAAAAGAAAGAGGTGCTTCATGAGCATTCATTCAATTAAAAATACATGGTTCGGGAACATCAAAGGAGATGTACTCGCAGGAATGGTTGTAGCAATGGCTTTAATACCAGAAGCCATTGCATTCTCTATTATTGCGGGTGTTGATCCTATGGTCGGGATCTATGCTTCGTTTTGTATAGCAGTTGTTATCGCATTTGTTGGCGGAAGACCTGGGATGATTTCAGCTGCAACTGGTGCGACGGCTTTACTGATGGTAACTTTAGTAGCCGATCACGGACTGCAATATTTACTCGCTGCGACTATTCTGACCGGTATCATTCAAATCGTCATGGGAGTCCTTAAACTAGGGCGCTTGATGAAATTTGTTCCGCGATCCGTTATGGTCGGATTTGTTAACGCACTTGCCATTCTAATCTTTACCTCTCAATTAACCCATTTTGTTGGGGAAAAATGGCCGATGTATGCAATGGTAGCTGGAGCTCTAGCAATAATTTATATCTTGCCTCGGGTTACAAAAGCAGTCCCTTCTCCGCTGGTTGCAATCGTAGTCACTACAATGATTGCGATTTTTACTGGAAGTGACATCCGAACCATTGGAGATATGGGAGAACTTACGCAAGCCTTGCCAATCTTTTTAATTCCTGATATTCCTTTTAATTTTGAAACCTTACAAATCATCTTTCCTTACTCTTTATCTATTGCGATTGTTGGGTTAGTAGAATCCTTATTAACGGCATCGATTGTCGATGACATGACTGACACTAAAAGTGATAAGAACAAGGAAGCAAGAGGGCAAGGAATTGCGAATATTGTATCTGGATTGTTCGGGGGAATGGCTGGTTGTGCGATGATTGGTCAATCGGTTATTAACGTAAAGTCAGGCGGTAGAGGAAGACTTTCGACATTAGTTGCAGGTGTATTTTTAATGGTGTTAATTTTGCTGCTAAATGACTTTGTTGTACAAATTCCAATGGCGGCATTAGTTGGGGTTATGATTATGGTTTCAATCGGTACTTTTGATTGGGCTTCGTTAAAATCAGTGCACAAAGCTCCAATTACAGATACCATAGTGATGATTGTAACCGTCGTAACGGTTCTTATGACACACGATTTATCAAAAGGGGTTTTAGCGGGCATTATTTTAAGTGCTATTTTCTTTGCTGCTAAAATATCTAAAGTCAAAGTCACCACATTAAGTATGGATGGATCTTATAAAAAAGTATATCGCGTTTCAGGTCAGCTATTTTTTGCCTCTGTAACAGACTTCATTGAAGGTTTTGACTACTATGATCGTGTCAAAGAAGTTGACTTAGATTTAACACAAGCTCACTTGTGGGATGATTCAGCCGTAGGAGCCATCGATAAAGTGGTGATTAAATATCATCAAAATGGTGTCAAGGTAAACTTAATTGGCCTTAATACTGAAAGTAACAAATTAATTGATAAATTGGCCGTTCATAATAAACCAGGCGGTCTGAATAAAGCATCGGGTCATTAAAATTTAAATTTCTATAGTACCAATTATTATAACGGCTCTATTAGGGAGCCGTTTTATATTATTCTATTTTAAATAAGTATCGCTAAAAAACACATTTTTCTGTATTGACAGGTTGTCTAAATTTTTTTACAATTGAGTCATAGTATATGAATATATGCTCATATAATGAAAATGAGGTGGTAAAAAAATGGAGCATAATGATTACAAAGAGAATGAAACTAGAAATAAAGACTTGGATCAAGAAACTTTATTTATGGTGGCTCAAACCTTTAAAGCTCTTTCTGATCCAACCCGAATTCGGATTCTCCATCTTTTATCACATCAGGAATATTCGGTAAATCAGATTGCTGAGCAGTTATCCTTATTACAAACAACCGTTTCTCATCAGCTTCGGTTTTTAAAAAATTTACGGCTAGTCAAGTACCGTCGTGAAGGAACGACCATATATTATTCACATGACGACGAGCATGTTATGAACCTGCTGCAGCAAACAATCAAGCATGCTAGCCACCATTAGGAGAGGGGACAGTCATGGGACATTCGCATCATCATGGTCATAGCCATGATCACCATCACCACCATCACCACCATCATCATACTCATAATGCTAATAAAAAGGTTCTCTTAGTTAGCTTTTTATTAATTTTTACATTTATGATTGTAGAAGTCATCGGCGGATTTTTAACGAATAGCTTAGCTCTGTTAAGTGATGCGGGGCATATGTTAAGTGATGCAGCAGCATTAGGATTAAGCTTATTGGCTTTTAAAATCGGAGAACGCGCTGCTAACGATCAAAAAACCTATGGATACAAACGATTTGAAATTTTAGCAGCCTTCATTAATGGGATAACGTTAGTCGTCATTTCCCTATATATATTTTGGGAAGCGTATCATCGCTTTTTTGAACCTCCCGAGGTAAGCACGGGAATGATGTTGATCGCTATAATCGGTCTAATTGTTAATATTGTAGTTGCATGGATTTTAATGAAAGGCGATACGAGCGGGAACTTAAATCTGCGGAGTGCCCTTCTCCATGTGCTTGGCGATATGGTTGGTTCTTTCGGAGCAATTTTAGCTGGTGCTTTAATCTACTTCTTTAATTGGAATATTGCCGATCCGATTGCCAGTGTCCTTGTTGCGATTCTGGTTTTAGTCAGCGGATGGCGGGTTACGAAAGATTCTTTCCATGTATTGATGGAAGGAACACCTGCACATATCGACTGCCAAAAGGTTAAAACGGCTTTATTAAAAATTCCGGGAGTGAAGGAGGTCCATGATCTCCATGTATGGACGATCACATCCGACTTTCCGGCACTGAGCTGTCACCTTGTTGTTAATGAGATGGAAGACAGGGATACAATCCTAAAAGATACAACGGCTTTGTTAAAATCGCAGTTTCATCTTAAGCATACTACAATTCAAATTGAGGGCGAGCAGTTTGAAAATCGAGATGAACATGAATTTTGCCGTTAATTAAAAAGGGTGATAGGCCGCTTGCGGTTTACACTCTTTTTTTGTGGGAGTGAAACCAGTGAGAGGGTTTAGCTAATTTTTTTGAAGTTACGATTCGATTCCTGAATTTTTTATATGATATTTGTAAATTAGGTGGACTCGCAGCTAATAATCCTTGTGTATTTGTTAAATTTTAATTGTTTTTATCAGTCTTTTTGTTAATGAGACAGTTTGTTTTTATAACGACGGGCGGCTAGATAAAGAATCGCGCGAAAATCGAAATTTACGCGCGAATGTAAAATTAAGGAAAAAATAAGTTGCCAGAAACCGATAAAATCCATTCCTTTTCATAAAAAAGTCGTGCGGGCTGGACTTTTAATAAAAATCAACCTTTTTGAGATTTAATGAATCAACTTGTTCCATCAAGCCCTCCGGCCATTTCCAATTGCTTACCTGAACAGCATCCGTAATATGGGAAACCTTGCTCGCTCCAATTAAAGCTGAAGTGACAGCAGGCTGATTTAAGACCCAAGCTAGAGCAAATTGAGATAAATTTATACCATTGGCCTCAGCTAAAGCGCGATACCCATTAACTAACTGAAAATTCCGTTCTGTAAAGTAATTTTTAATCAGTCTCTCGCCATGTGCAGCCCGGCTTTCAGGTGGTATGTCATCAAGATTTTTGTACTTACCAGATAATACCCCTCTGGCTAAGGGACTGTATACTAAAACGCCAACCCCCTCAGATTCACAAAAAGGCAATAATTCCTGTTCAATTTCCCGAGACAGCAAATTATACTGGGGCTGAACCGAGATGAATTTTTCTAAGTTTAACTTTTCACTGATGCCGTGTGCTTTCGCAATCTGCCAAGCAGCAAAATTAGAGCAGCCAATGTAACGGATTTTTCCTTGATGAACTAAGTCGTCTAGCGCCCTTAATGTTTCTTCTATAGGTGTTAAGGGATCAAAACGATGAACTTGATATAAATCAATGTAATCGGTTTGTAATCGCAGCAAGGAGCGATCGACTTCTCGCATGATGTGAGTGCGGGAAAGGCCGCTGTCATTTTTTCCGGATCCCATGCTTAACCCAACTTTTGTGGCCAGCACTACCTGGTCTCTTCTTCCTTTAAGCGCACTTCCGATGATCTCTTCACATTCACCGGTTCCATATGGGATTTCAGCGTCTTGACCCTTGCCATAATAATTAGCAGTATCAATAAAATTAATCCCATTTTCTAAAGCAGCATCTATAATCGCGCGGGATGCTTGTTCATCAATCCATCTGCCAAATGCCATCGTACCTAAGCATAAATTGGATACTTTTAAGCCCGTTTTACCTAAATTTTTATATTGCATCATCCATCACCTCTATTTTAAAGATTATCAATAATGCTGCGGAAATAATAGATAGAGAAGCTAGAATTTTATAAAAGATTACATTAAAAAGTTATTTAATGCAGATAACGTTTAATAAAAACAGAAGAAAGCCATATTAACTATAGCGTTATTCAGGAAAGGAGCCGTATAAATGGATTTTTTACCACGAGAACAAATTATCCGCGACCTGCAGCAGTCTTTTCAGATGTACATAAATCAATATGGAATTGAAGATATCGGTATTTTTGAAGAAGAAGGAGAGGATGACCGCTTTTACCTAGGATACACGGTTCGAAAAGATGGGAAGACCTATCATATTCACACTCCCTATATGAAAAATAACAACGGGGAATTAGCCGTTATCCATGAAGATTGGACTGTTGAAACCGATGAGCCGCAAAGGGAAGATTTAAGCGGATATCCCGATTTGGATAGCGTGTTTCGCGAAATATAGAAATTCACGCTATAAATAGTGGCTTAAAATATAGTTCGAGCTAGTGGGAATCTTTCCCATAAATATGTAAACCCAACATCTTCCTTAACAATTTTGCACTTTGTTATTACTTATCATTATCGGTAAGAAAAGATCCGAATGTTTGTAACCATTCCCTGCAGTTCATACTAAAAGAGTAGGGAGGGGAGAACCTTGACGTTTGAAGTGTTTTTATATGTCCTGTTGGCGGCTGTTGCTAATGTCATAGGCGGTCTTGTTATATTGATTAAAAAGGATTGGTCCAAAAATGGCTTAAATGCTTTAATGGCCATTAGTGCAGGAATGTTATTATCAATTGCCTTACTGGATCTCATTCCTGAGATACTGGACCATCATCATGATTATTCGATCTTTGTTTTAGCGGGTATTATGGTGATATTTTTTTTCCAGCAATTTGTCTCCAGGCATTTTCACTTTGGCGAAGAAACGCATCATCACTCGAACTCCAGGAGTGCTATTACGGGTGCATTAATTGGATTGATGATCCATACCTTTTTTGATGGTTTTTCTATCGTTGCTAGTTTTGAAATAGATGTTTCTCTCGGCGTCACGGTTCTTACGGCGGTGTTATTACATAAGATTCCCGATGGATTGACAATTTCATCGATCGTTTTTTCGTTTCTGGAGAATAAGAAAATGGCTTTTTTAGCGGCAGTGCTTCTTGGTATATCGACACTAGCAGGTGCGATACTAGCAAATTTCCTATCCCCGCAAACGGGAGAATTCAATATTGCGACGATTGCGATTGCTTTTACAGCAGGAATTTTTATCTATGTAGCTTGTGCGGATTTATTGCCAGAAGTCAATAAAAGTGACAATCGATTGGTTTCGTCCTTTTTTCTGATAGGAATCATCGTATATTTTCTATTAAACTGGGTGATGAACCAATTTTCTCCTCATATACATTAAACAAACAAAGCTGCTCTTTTAGGCAGCTTTGTTTCAATATTATTTAGTAGCGGGTTTCAGTTCATGTTCTTTTTTCCAATTTTGTACGTGATCGGTTTCAATGATTCCCATCGTCACATCACCAATATCGGGATCGGCGAGGATTAAGTCCCGAACAGAGAATTTAATATCATCTGCAACAGCGAGAGATAGACCTTCTCTTAATTCAATATAGCTTTCAACATGATATTTTCTGCCCTCTTGCAGGATTCGCATCTTGCGGATATCCACTACATCCGGATGCGAAAAGATAATGTCTGCAATCCGGTTTTCCACTTCCTTAGGCGCTGCTACCCCAATCAGACCTACCGTATTTTCGTATCCGATTTTTATGGCAATTCCAATTAAAAGAATTCCGATTAACATGGTTCCTACACCGTCTAAATAATAAAAGCCTGTAAAATGGGCTAACAAAATAGAAACTAAGGCAAGTGCTGCACCTAAGGTTGCAATAATATCTTCATAAAAAACTAGTCGGGTTGGAGGAGCAGCCAGCCGCACATTTTTAAAAGCACCTGTGACTAATTTAAAACCTTTAGCCTCTTTCCGTGTTTCTAAAGCAATCTCCTTCATTGCTTTGAATAAAACATATCCGTCAATAATAATGGCGACCGCCAAAATTCCTACATTTAACCAAAGATTGGTGGAAGCTTCTGGGTGCTGAATTATCTCCCAGCCTTTATGAAGTGTTTCGTAAGCCATGATAGAAATCACAATGACAGCAATAAGCACAAATAAGTTAACGACGCGGCCAAATCCAGTTGGAAACCTTGGTGTAGGTTCTTTCTCAGCCAGTGCACTTCCGATAAATACAAAGCCTTGATTGATTGCGTCGGCAATAGAGTGAATTGTTGTAGCAAACATGGCACCACTTCCGCTAATCGCAGCTGCTATCCCTTTGATGGCTGCTAAAAAAGTATTACCTAAAGCAGCAGCACCTGACGATTTATTCCCCTTCTTTAACAGCTCAATAAAAGACATATTATTCACCCTTCTATGTAGTAACAGTACTATCAGCATGATATCCATTGAGATGAACATTTATTCCGAGACAGTAAGGAGAGCTCTTTGTACAAATATCGGTCTATGCTTAATACGTATGATGACAATATTTACAATTCAGGTGAACGTTCAATGCTTTAGCTGCCATTTGTATCATGAAAAGCAAAAGAACTTCAGCCAAATCTCGACCCTATTAAAAACTTCTCTATACTATAAAGACGAAGTTAAATTTAAACATGTTTATTAAAATATTTTTAGAAGTTATGAATTTTTTGTTTCAATCTGCTCTTATCTCTTGAGATTGGTGCATGAAACAGATAGGATGGACATAGGTTATCTGCCAAAATTTATGTAAATAAGAAAGTGGTAAAGGAGAAAAAGAATGTATCATATTTTTTACCAGTCACATGCAGGTTCATGGGCGATTTTAATCGTGCTGTTTTTGATTAGCTATTTTGCGAGAAAGCAAAAAATTAGCGTGATGCTGCAAAGATTGTTCTACATCATCATGCTTGTTTCCGGAATTGGCATGCTATTCTTGCGAAACTTTGAATTGCTCTTTGTGGTAAAAGGGATATTAGCGATTTTGCTCATAGGTACAATGGAAATGCTAACCATCAGATCTAGAAAAGGCAAGCCTGTTGCAGGCATCTGGGTAGGATTTGTCGTATTACTTGCTCTAGTTGTCTTAATCGGGTATGACATTATCGTATTTTAATGAAAAAGGTCTAACTTACTTATTCCTGTAAGTTAGACCTTTTGTTTAATTTATTTATGAGTTATCACCAAGTTTTAAGCTGATAATGTTTAATGTAATTCCTCAATTAATTCAACTTCCAGCCACTTTCTTACGCTATTAATAAACCAAATTTTCGGAGATTTTTCCAAGTCAGATAGGGTTAGAGTTTTTTCTTGTATCACACCTTCTTTGATTAACACCTCACGGAAAGTACCCGCCAATAATCCGCTATTAACAGGGGGTGTCCATAATGAGCCGTCTATTTCTAAGACTACGTTTCCGTTTGTAAACTCAGTTAACTCCCGATCTTCATTCCAAAGAAGTACATCAAACACATGAGGTTCCTCTTTTTGAAACTTAGAGTAAATTTGCCGATTCGATGTTTTGTGATATAAGAATAGATGATTCCGATCAACTGGTTCCTTGGCAAGTGAAACTTTTATAGATGACTTTGGCTTTTGAATTGGTTGTCCTTCTATCGTAAATTCACCGCTTTTATCTAAAAGAAACCGTACTTTCAATGAATCCAGAGGATTTCGTCTTGCAAAATCAGCTAAAGTCTTTTTAATCTTATTTTCTTTAAAAGTGAATCCAAAATATTGAGCCGATTGATTTATGCGATTGAGATGTTCCTCTAACAGGAAATACTCGCCCCTGTTTAAAAGAATACTCTCTAATAATTGAAATTCAGGTCTATCTTCTTCGAGAATTTTAGATTTCGCAAGAATTTCATGGTATTCCCCCTGGAACGTTGAGTCCCATGTAATTCCCCCTCCGACCCCATATGTGGCTTGACCAGACTGCTTTTCAATTACCACTGTTCTGATAGGTACATTAAAAATCGCCTCTTTATTTGGAGAGATATAGCCAATTGCACCACAATACACGTTACGTGGTGTCGTTTCTAACTCGGCAATAATATTCATCGTGCTGATCTTTGGAGCACCTGTGATCGAACCACATGGAAAAAGGGCTTTAAAAATATCGACAATTTGAGTATGGGCTGGAACTTTTGCTGTTATGGTTGAGGTCATTTGATGAACGGTTGGGTATTGTTCTATTTCAAATAACTTTGTGACTTCGACCGAACCAGGTTCCGCAATTATGCCTAAGTCATTTCTTAGCAAATCAACAATCATTACATTCTCAGCCCGATTTTTTTCTGATTGATACAGCCAGCTTGCATTTTGCTGATCTTCTTCAAATGATTTCCCTCTTTTTATGGTTCCTTTCATTGGTCGGGTTGTAATGGTTTCTCCTTTTAAATGGAAGAACAGTTCAGGTGATGCAGATAAAATACTATGATCCTCCGTTTGGATAAAAGCACTGTAATTGGAAGCTTGTGCTCTTTTCATTTTTTCAAACAGTGAGAGCTCATCACCATCGAATCGGGATTTTAGACGAATCGTATAGTTAGTCTGATAGGTATCGCCACTTTCGATGGATTGTTTTATAAAGGAAATTGCCGCACGATACTCATCTAAACTAACATTCGGTTTCCATTCGGTTAGAACATAGGGATCATTGCCAGTTAGGTTTTTTAATTGTGGCTCTGAAAAAATACCAAACCAAAGAAAAGGCATGGTTGTAGGATGCTTCAACTTATAGGCAGAATCAAAGGCAGCGGCACTTTCATAGGAAAGGAACCCAGCTGCATAATAACCGTTATTGACTGCATCCTGAACAAGCTGAAAGCTAGGCAAGACGTCTTCAATTTTCTCGGCAGAAATCACCTTTATTGGGTCTGAAAATGTAAGTGGTGTTATGACACCATCCAAAGAAGCAAATTCGAATGATAAAAATGGTTTTTGTTTATTATTTGGCATTTTCATGTTCCTTTGATGTTTTTATAAAGAAATTCCGTAACATCTGCAATCCGTTTTCTGTGAGAATCGATTCGGGATGAAATTGAACGCCTTCTACTTTAAAGTGCTTATGCCTAATCCCCATAATTTCCCCATCCTCACTTCTTGCACTGATTTCCAAGCAATGGGGAAGTGTGGAATTATCAACGACTAATGAGTGATATCTTGCTACTTGTAAGGGGGATGGTATGTCACGATAGATACTCTGCTGATCATGTTTAATCAATGAAATTTTCCCATGCATAGGCTTCAATGCTTTTTTTATGGTACCGCCAAATGCCTGAGCAATAATCTGTTGACCTAGGCACACACCTAATATCGGCAGCTTTTGATAATAATTAGTAACAATATCTAAGCAAATACCAGCTGAATCAGGATTGCCAGGTCCAGGTGATAAAAGTATATATTCAGGTTTCATTTCTTCAATCTGTTGGGTTGACAGCTGGTCATTACGAAGGACCACAACGTCTTTGCCAATCGTTTGAATGTATTGAACCAAATTAAAAGTAAAAGAATCATAGTTATCAATCACTAAGATCATATAATAGCTGCCTCCATTCCAGTTTAAATATTGTATTTTTTTCTCTAATTAATCAAGATGTTTTTTTTATGGAAAAATAAATCACAACAAGATAAAAACCACTAAAGCAAAAGCCTTAGTGGTTAATTTCCTAACTGTTCAAGCTGATTTAGTGTATTTTGCAGGTTTTGGAACGTTTGCATGAGCTCTGAATCCATTAATTCATTTAATTGGAACTGTCCTTGTTCAATTTTTTCTAATGAAGAATCTATAGCTGCCTCAATCGTTTGGTTATAGCCTTCGATGGTTTGATGAATATCTTCAGCTATGCCTGGTGGATTAAGAGCATTAAATTCTTGAATTTCTTCCTGCATCATTTGCAGCTGTTCCTCTAGATTAGCTAATACATTCGGATCAGATGCCGCTTGTTCAGCTAAAGCAGGGACATCGTTGGCAAACTGATTGGCTTCATTAACATAATCCGTGGCTTCATTGACATAATCTAATGTATTATTCACATCTTCCAACAGTGAACATCCGCTTAGGAAGAGTAACAAAGCAAATAGACTAATCCATTTCTTCAATGGGAATCCTCCTTATAAGAAATTTTTTCTATACATACATACGAAATGAAAGCTCTAAAGTTTCATATTCCCTTTTTCACCAATATAAAACGCTAGCTTTCCCTGTGGATGTATGAACCGAAAAAAATCGAAGGAAAATAATTGACAGTTCATGAAAAAAGAATTATAGTTAAACACGTTAATAGTTCAACAGTTTAACTAAATTCAAGAAAGGTGATTGATACATGGAAAAAAACCAAACTATGGAGTTAATCGATCGCTATGTATCTGTCTCGTTTCAAGTAACCAATAAGGCAGAAGCGTTAATAAACAATGCAATTGGAGCTGACCTAACTTACGATCAGCACTATATTCTTCGCTATATCCATAATGCTGGAAAGTGTACATCTACAGAATTGGCAGAAGCATTTGATGTAAACAAAAGTGCAATTACTGCCATCATAACCAGATTGACGAACAGGGAACTGATTAAAAGAACGAGGGATCCTGAAGATCGTCGGGTAGTCTATCTTACTTTGACTGAAAAAGGGAATGAGCTTTTTTCACAGACACAGCAGAAGGTACAAAAGCTGTTAAAAAGCATTATTACCCAATTTAACGATGAAGAGATTGCCGCTTTTATTCAAACCTATGAAAAACTTTTACAAGTTATAACTAACATCCAAGAGAAAGGGGAATTGAAATGAGAGCCATTTTAAAGGGAAAATGGTTTGTCATCATTGCGTGGATTTCTGTTACATTCCTTTTATTTGTTACTTCACCAAACATGGCGGATCTTGTACGGGAAAAAGGTCAAATTGCTGTTCCAGACGGGATGCAATCAACAACAGCACAGCAAATTCTTGCAGAAGTGCAGGAAGATGAGGGAAGCGGAGAAACATCTCAGGTTGCTTTAGCTTTTCATAGTGAAGAAAAATTGACAGCAAAAGAAATAGAAGAAGCAGAACGAGCGATTCAATTACTAAATGACCATGCTAATCAAATAGGCATTACCAATATTTTGACCCATTTTACGAACGAAAGTTTGGAAAGTGAATTAGTTTCAAAAGATGGAAAAACAATTTTAGCTTCAATTGAAATTAATATGGAGGGCAAGGAGCTGAAAGAGGTATCAGAGGCCCTTTATGACACGATTGATTCTGTCGAAGTCGATCACGATTACACAAGTGAATGGATGATTAATGAAGATTTAGTGACGAATTCACAGGAGGGACTTAAGAAAACCGAGGGGATTACGGTCGTCTTTATTTTAGTTGTATTGCTGCTCGTATTCCGATCAGCGGTCACACCGTTCATCCCTCTTATTACGGTAGGATTCTCTTATTTAGTCTCTCAATCTATTGTTGCTTTTTTAGTAGATACAGTTGATTTTCCGCTTTCAACCTTTACACAAATTTTCTTAGTGGCCATTTTATTTGGTATTGGGACTGACTACTGTATTTTATTACTGAGCCGGTTTAAAGAGGAATTGGCTCATAATGAGGATATATCTGAAGCGATTATTACTACGTATCGAAATGCAGGGAGAACGGTCCTTTTTAGCGGATTAGCCGTCCTAGTAGGCTTCTCAACTATTGGTCTATCAACTTTCAAACTTTATCAATCAGCAGCAGCTGTAGCAATCGGCGTATTGGTTCTTTTGGTCGCACTGTTCACCATTGTTCCATTTTTTATGGCTATTTTAGGAAAAAAGCTATTTTGGCCGGCGAAAGGCAGCCTTGAACATAAAGAAAGCAAAATCTGGGGGGCAGCAGGAAACTTCTCTTTAAGACGTCCCCTCATTTCATTAATATTAGTTGCGGCTGTTGCGGTTCCGTTTTTATTAGCATATGATGGAGACCTTTCCTTCAACTCGCTAGAAGAGATGCCGGAGGACGTGGCATCAGTAAAAGCATTTAATATAATTGCGGACAGCTTTGGACCTGGTGAATCAATGGCGACTCAGGTTGTGATCAAAAATGATGAGGCTATGAACTCAAATGAATACATCGGCTTAATTGAGGAAATGAGCAGAGAACTGGAAAAAATCGATTATGTTGAAAAGGTTCGGTCAGTAACGAGACCAACAGGAGAACCAATTGAGGATTTATACGTGTCCAATCAAGCAGAAGTGCTCGGCAACGGCCTTGAAGAAGGGAACAAAGGAATTCAGGAAATTAGTGAAGGCTTAGATGAAGCAACAAGCCAATTATCTGGTTCAGAACCAGATCTTGTTGAAGCAACGAATGGAATTGAAGAGCTCATTTCAGGTACGAATGAGCTGAAAGCAGGTATGGAGCAGCTTCAAAATCACTTAGGTGATATTGAACAAGGTCTTCGTTCAGGAGCAATCGGTTCTAATGAAATTAAACAAGGGTTAGAAGAAATTAAAGCAAGCGCAGAAGAGCTTTTGGAAGGAAGTAAAACTCTGCTTGCCGGTTATGAAGATATTGAAGAAGGATTAACGGCTCTTGAAGAACAGTATCAAGGCATAGGAGAAGGACTATCTGCTCTTTCTAATAGTTTAGTAAATATAGATCAATATTTTACTAGTTTAGAGTCAAACTATGAAGGGATTGCTCAAGATCCTGATTATAATCAGTTGAAAACCATAGTTCTAACCGCTAAAGACCAATCCAGCCAGCTCTCTGCAGGGCTAAATCAGCTGAATGGAGCTCTCGCTGGTGTTAGCGGCGGCATTAACGAGGCAAACCGATCTTTCCAAACAATCAATAACGGAAATGAACAGCTGGTATCCGGAATGAATGAGGTTATCGCTGGTATAGAAGAATTAAATACAGGGCTGGAGGCAGCGGCGGATGGTCAGGAGCAAATCGTTGATCAATTACCTGCCTTTACAGAGGGCCTAACTGGCATTAACGGAGGACAGCAACAAATCCTTGACGGCTTTTCTAATCTAGGCAGTCAAATGTCCGAGTTAACCAATGGACTGGACATGAGTGTAGATGGCTTAAATCAAGTTGCGAGCGGGTTAGGTTCGGCACAAGACTATTTAACTGGTATCGCATCAAATGATCAAATTACATCAGTTTATATTCCTGAAGAGGTATTAAATAGTGAAGAGTTTGAAGAATCCCTTGATGCGTATATGTCAAATAACCGAAAAGTAGTCACTTTTGATGTTGTCTTTGGTGTCAATCCGTATTCAAATGAAGCCATCAATCAAATTGAAACAGTAGAAAGTACAATTAAGACAGTAACGAAAGATACAAAGCTAGAAAATGCAGAGGTCGCAATTGGCGGTGTTTCAAGCAGTCAAGCCGATTTAAATGAGGTTTCTGATGCTGATTACACTCGGACAGTAGTCCTTATGCTGGCCGGGATATTCCTTGTCTTAGTAATCTTGTTAAAATCTTTCATTATGCCGGTTTATTTAATTGGCTCGCTTATTTTTACGTATTTTACATCGATGGCCATTACCGAAGTAGTATTCGTAAATATTTTAGGATATACAGGCATTAGCTGGGCAGTTCCGTTCTTTGGCTTTGTTATTTTAATTGCATTGGGAATTGACTATAGTATTTTCTTAATGGACCGTTTTAATGAAAATAGAGGAATGTCCGTTGAAGAAGCGCTGCTGCTTGCGATGAGAAAAATGGGAACAGTCATCATTTCAGCTGCCATTATTTTAGGTGGAACCTTTGCTGCAATGATGCCATCAGGAGTCCTATCCTTATTAGAAATTGCTACGATTACTTTAACGGGATTAATTCTATATGCAGTCATTGTATTGCCGTTGCTTGTCCCTGTAATGGTTAAAACATTCGGGAAAGCGAACTGGTGGCCGTTTATAAACTGAAACAGAGGGACGGTTCTTGCGTTTCTGAAACGCAAGAACCGTCCCCTTGTTTCATATAAGTATATTATTATATAATAATAGATGATTTGGAGGTGAAAGAGTTGGAAAGTGAAAGAACAGTAAGCATTGACCAAGCTGCAATCATCCTTAAATTACTTGGGGATTCAACAAGGCTGACCATGGTTAAAACATTGTCTGAAGACGAGTGTTGTGTTTGTGAATTTGTCGAACTCCTTCAAATGAGCCAGCCTGCGATCAGTCAGCATATTAGAAAGCTAAAGGATGCTGGCCTAATCAAAGAACGAAGAAAGGGGCAGTGGATTTTTTATTCTTTAAATCATGATCATGAGTTAATGGATATTATTCTTCCTATTCTCACCCATTTACCAAGTCAAAAAGAAAAATTAGTCGAATTAGAAAAAAGCGGAAAAAGGATTTCTTGTTGCTAGGGAGGATTTACAGAAATGATTGAGACCATCCTCGCCTCCATCATATTTTTAGTTACACTTATCCTGATTATTTGGCAGCCAAAAGGATTAGGGATCGGTTGGACTGCCTGTGGAGGCGCTATTCTTGCACTGTTAGTTAACGTGGTATCATTTCAGGACGTTCTGGAAGTTACCGACATGGTATGGAATGCAACGTTAACATTTGTCGCTCTAATTATTATTTCCCTAATTTTAGATGAAATTGGATTTTTTGAATGGGCTGCCTTGCACATGGCTCGTATTGCCGGTGGGAATGGGCTCAAAATGTTTATCCTAGTCACTCTGTTAGGGGCAATTGTTGCAGCTTTATTTGCAAACGATGGTGCCGCGCTCATTTTAACACCGATTGTACTAGCGATGGTGCGGGCGTTAAAGCTAAGGGAAATTATGATTTTACCCTTTGTCATGGCGAGCGGATTTATCGCAGATACTACTTCGCTTCCGTTTATAGTGAGTAACTTAGTGAATATTGTTTCAGCTGATGTTTTTGGTATTGGCTTTTTGGAATATGCTATTCATATGGCTGTACCTAACCTCTTTAGTTTGTCAGCCAGCATTCTGGTCTTATATTTGTTTTTTAGAAAATTCATTCCCAAAACGTATGAGATAGAGCATCTAAAAAAGCCAACAGAAGCCATTCGTGATCTGAGACTATTTAAAATCTCGTGGTTTGTCTTAGCTGTATTGTTAATCGGCTACTTCACTAGTGAGATTATTGAGATTCCTGTTTCTTTCATAGCTGGTGCGATAGCGATATTATTTTTATTAATATCAAAGAGAAGTTCAGCTGTTGATATTGGGACCATAGTAAAAGGGGCTCCATGGAATATTGTTTTCTTCTCAATTGGGATGTATGTCGTTGTATATGGACTTAGGAATGTTGGGTTAACGAGTGTATTAGCAGATTTGATACAGGCTGTATCCGAGCAAGGTCTATATGCAGCAACAATCGGAATGGGGTTCATCGCTGCGATCCTTTCATCACTTATGAATAATATGCCTACCGTTATGATTGATGCACTGGCAATCAGTGAAACAAATACCACTGGAGCCGTAAGAGAGGCATTAATTTACGCCAACGTGATTGGATCAGATTTAGGGCCAAAAATCACGCCAATCGGATCATTAGCAACCCTGCTCTGGCTTCATGTATTGAGTCAAAAAGGTGTGAAAATCACATGGGGCTACTATTTTAGAGTTGGTATTATTTTAACGATTCCAACCCTGCTTATAACGTTAACTGGTTTATATATTTGGCTTGTAATCTTATCTTAAAGGAGAGTTAAGAAAAATGAAGAAAAAGTCGATTTATTTTCTCTGTACCGGTAACTCATGCAGAAGTCAAATGGCTGAAGGCTGGGGGAAAAAGTTACTAGGGGAAGAATGGCAGGTTAAGAGTGCAGGGATTGAAGCGCATGGTCTAAACCCAAATGCAGTAAAAGCTATGAATGAAGTCGGAATTGATATCTCAGATCAGACTTCAGATTTAATTGATATGGACATATTAAATCATGCTGATTTAGTAGTGACCCTCTGTGGCGATGCAGCTGACAAATGTCCTTTGACACCGCCTCATGTAAAAAGAGTTCACTGGGGCTTTGATGACCCAGCTAAAGCTGAAGGAACGGAAGAAGAAAAATGGCAGGTCTTCCAAAGAGTCCGTGATGAAATTGGAGAGCGAATTGAGAGGTTCGCAAAGACAGGTGAATAAATGCAGCATAGGGATGGTTCTCGCGTTTCATAAACACAAGAACCGTCCCTATGTTTTCCCCGCACAAAAATATTGCCGCTTCATACATAGATTCCATGCAAATATGTAAAAGTATGTAAAAGAGGTGATATTTTTGCCGAAATTCCTGCCACTATTATTCCTTTTGCTAGTGGCCACGAGCTGTGAGGGTCCAAACGAGACTGTCAATCCTCCTCCGCCTATTACGAATGAACAGGAAGGCATTCTGGTAGGACAAAATCCTTTTCACTATTCTTTTTTTGAACTGGATGTGAAATATCATGGGATCGATGATAAGCTTTTGGCACAATACCGCTTTATCGAAGATGAAGTATTTGCCAAATATTCAGACCATGACGAAAATGTTGATCTCGATGGTGAGGAGGCGTTTCAATTATTAAAGCCAAAATTAACCGCTCTTTCTTTAACAAAAGAAACTAGTGCTAATCAGCTTATGACCCGCCTGTTTGAGCAATTCCCAATTCGTAACGACTTTCGTCTTGTCGAGGTTAAGGTTCGGTTTATGGATGGAGAAGAAAAAGTGTTTAAACGATTCCATGATGAGGCGCAGGAATTATATTCCAAAGTAAAATAGCACAAGTTTTTGCCATGTTCGAGACATAATGAAACAAGAAAGAAGGGTGAAAAATGGAAACCTCTTTACCAGAAGATTATCATCCAGGCCAAGTTGTATACGTTATGTATCGAAACCCGCATACCCAAAGTGTAGCAACCATTCAGGAGGCAGCTATTGTAAACGATCCGTATCAGCCAAATCAGTTGGCCCTCTTTATTTTTGATACGTTTTATCCGGTTACAAATGAGCTTGCTATCTTTAAAACAAGAGAAGAAGCAGAAGAAGCGTACCAGGATTATTTTGGCTGAGAGTAGGGGATATGTATGCTTAAGCCGTTTGTACCCCAACTGGTTTATTTTGAACCCCAAGCTCTTGAGTATCCTTTAGGAAAGGAACTCAAAGAAAAATTTGAGGATATGGGGCTTGAGATCCGATACACAACTTCACATAACCAGGTTCGTAATATACCTGGAGACACTCATTTTCAAAGGTATCGGAATGCTAAATCAACGTTGGTGGTGGGAATTCGAAGAACTTTAAAATTTGATACATCTAAGCCTTCTGCCGAATATGCGATCCCGTTTGCTACCGGATGTATGGGACATTGTCATTATTGCTACCTGCAAACCACGATGGGAAGTAAACCGTATATCCGTACTTATGTCAATGTGGAAGAAATCTTAGAGCAGGCGGAAAAATATATGCAGGAACGGGCACCGGAGATTACCCGGTTTGAAGCAGCCTGTACATCCGATATAGTTGGAATTGATCATTTAACACACACGTTAAAAAGAGCGATTGAGTACTTTGGAAACAGTGAATACGGGAAGCTTCGCTTTGTTACGAAATTTCATCATGTCGATCATTTGTTAGATGCCAAACATAACGGGAAAACCCGTTTTCGTTTCAGTATCAATGCGGATTATGTTATTAAATATTTTGAACCGGGTACTTCCCCGTTAGCTAAAAGAATAGAAGCTGCCGTAAAAGTGGCACAAGCGGGATATCCTCTAGGATTTATTGTAGCCCCTATTTATTTGCATGAGGGGTGGAAGGAAGGCTACAAAGAGTTATTTAAAAAACTCGATGAAGCATTGCCAAAAGAGACGAGAAAGGATATCACATTTGAACTGATCCAGCACCGGTTTACCAAGCCAGCCAAGCGTGTCATACAGCAAAATTATCCGATGACTAAGCTTGAACTGGATGAAGAAAAACGCAAATATAAATGGGGGCGGTATGGGATCGGAAAATATGTTTACCAAAATGATGAACAAGAAGAAATTGAGCATACTTTAAGTAAATATGTTGAAAAATACTTTCCTGATGCAAAAATAGAGTATTTTACATAAAAAAAGAGTGGTGAATAATATGGAACCAGAAGAACTGGATGCCGTAGTGAAAATCATTGAAACAGTAGAATTTAAGGATGTCGAAATAAATCAGGATGGCCAAGCCCCTATTCATGCTCATCTTTATGGAAGAGAAGAATTTAAAGAGGGTCAAATCGGTTACCGGGTAGATGCGGATTGGAACTCGATCCTTGGAGACGAAGAGGGAGACTGGCAAGATGATTGGTATGTCATCGGATATAACTTAGATACAGGTGATCCCTTATTTGTTGATGTTACTGAAGTAGAATTCCCTGTCTTTACCGCAGAAAATGGGAAGGGAGAATGGAATCCTACGCGGTTGTTTAATTCGCTAGATGACGTGATCAATCATGTGAAAGAAGGAGATTCTTAATCAGGTCAGCTCCCTAATTACTAGGGGACTGACTTTTTTTGTCCTATTTTGCAGTTTTTTATAAATTTTCAAAAGATTTTGTAAAAAATATAGGACAAATGACCCTCTTCTTGAATAAAATAGAGAAAGGGGGAGTGTCTTTTGAAAAGCAAACTTTACTTTTATCCATCTATTGTTATCTTCATCATCATTTTATTGTATACCACAATCCTTCATCAAAATGATTCTATTACTGTTCAAGCTGATATTGATTCAAATGAACAGTTATATACCCCGCTTGAAAGCGATGGAAAAACGCTTCACATCTACTATTTTTATCTAGATTATGTTCAAAAATCAGGTTCCTCTATGCTAATTTATACCCCAGAAGGCTACTCCGTATTAATTGATGCAGGGATTACAGAATCCTCTTCCCTTTTATCCGGTTATTTAAATCATTTAGGAATTGAAAAGATTGATGCAGCTATTGCTACCCATCCTCACCATGATCATATTGGCGGCTATTTGCGATTACTGGATGAGGATAAAATAAGGCAATTTTATATGCCTAATGTCGATCATGTATCTGACATTTACCAGGAGTGGATAGAAAAAATAGGGGAGCATGCGATTCCTTATGAGTTCCTTTATGCCAACCAATCTATAAAATTAGGAAATTCTTTAACTATAAAAGTGTTAAATCCTTCGGAAAACCAATTAAAAACGTTAGATGGCAGCTATTCTGTAGCAGATATTAATAATCTCTCTCTTGTTTTAAAATTGGAATATGGAAACCATAGCTTTTTATTTACAGGCGATATATATGATGAACAGGAAGAAAAACTGATTGCATCGTATGGGGATGAATTAAAGGCGACAGTAGTGGAAGCTCCGCATCACGGAGGGAGAACTTCTTCATCAACGAATTTTATCCGACAGGTATCTCCGGAATATGTAATCATGAATGCCAATGTGTTGCAAAGCTTGTCGATCTTAAGAAGGTACGAGATATTGGGTGTCTCCGTTCTTCCTACTGATATTTATGGAACCGTTCATCTCCAGACCGATGGGGAAACCTTGAAAATAATGACTGAATATAATAGTCCTCCAACTGATAAAATGAGACACATTCCTCCAAGCTAATCATTCAGCAGAGGTATCTTAGCTTGACTCTTTTCCTCCCGTGCCAGATTTTATATAATAGTATAGATAATCAAAACTTTAACACTAGGAGATGCTAGTAGTGAATTTAGGATTTGGCGAAGCGATTGTTATATTAATTGTAGGGTTATTAATTTTTGGACCATCAAAATTACCTAGTCTCGGCCGAGCAGCTGGTAAAACGATCCACGAATTTCGACGCGGTATGAGAGAAATCATGGAAGATACTGATAAAGGAAAACAATAACGATTTCCCAATAGGGGAGTCGTATTTTTTTTGTATATACAAACAGTGAGACTTGCTATAATGGGTACACAATCAATTGATGTAAGGAGACCTGAGCCAATGGGGAATGTCGTATATGAAAGAAAAAAAAGCACAAGTGGAAGGATTCTAAAGCTATCTTTGTTCGTCCTGATCGGCTTTATTGTAATACTTCTTGCTTTGCCCGGACAAAAAGCAGATCCTCACCCCTTTCTTAAGACGGATAAGCCGTTGGTGATCGCACATCAGGGAGGAGCACATTTAGCTCCATCCAACACAATGGCTGCATTTGAGCAGGCTGACCGATTGGGAGCAGATGTGCTTGAATTTGATGTCCATATAACAAAGGACGGCCATTTGGTTGCCATTCATGATGCAACTGTTGACCGAACCACCAACGGTACAGGGAAGGTAGATTCCTTTACACTAGAAGAGCTAAAGGAATTAGATGCGGGCTTTACCTTTCAAGATGAAAACGGGAACTATGTCTATCGGGGAAAAGGAGTAACGATTCCGACTGTACAAGAAATATTTGAAGCCTTTCCAGATCAATACATGATGATCGAGATAAAAGATGATAATCCTCCAGAAAGAATGGATGAAACCGTGCAAAAGCTTTGGCAACTGATCCACACATACGGGATGGAGGATCAAATACTGGTTGTCTCATTTGATCAAAATATTGTCGATTCTTTTAAAGTTTTGAGCGGGCATCAAGTAGCACTAGGAGGGGGGAGAGAAGAGGTAAAGTCTTTCGTCATTTCAAGCATGCTGTCCATTCAGCCGCTATACAGACCAAAAGTTCATGGCTTTCAGCTTCCGCTAAGGGAGGGAGAGCTTGATTTAACAAAGAAGTATGTTTTAGAAAATGCCCACCGGCGGGGAATGAAAATCTATTATTGGACTATTAATGACAGAGAGACGATGGAAATGCTAATAGAACGTGGAGCTGACGGGATTATAACAGATCGGCCAGATTTGCTGCTCGAGGTTTTATCTGAAAAGTAAAGGAGGACAGAGAGAAATTCTGTCCTCCAATTTTTTTTCATGGATGGATCGGGAAGGTCATTTTAAAAGTAGTTTCCTCCAAATTTGAGATGCACTCTAGTACACCTTTATGTTTTTCAATGATTTCTTTGCAAACAAATAAACCCAGGCCAGTCCCTAACTGTTTTGTAGTGACAAACGGTTCAAAAATTGTTTGGAGTAAGGCAGGAGGAATAGCAGGTCCATTGTTTGAAAGTTTTACAATCACTTGATTATCATATGTATAGGATTGAATATAAATTTTAGGGTCAGGACGGTAGTTTTGCAGCACATCAATCGCATTAAATAGTATGTTCATAAAGACTTGCCGAAGTTCATCCTGGTAACCATAAATGTAAGTATCTATTTGTAATTGTTTAAATACCTCTACTTTAGCGCCTAATAGACTTGGATATAAAAAAGAAAGGATTTCTTCGATTAAAAGCTGCAGATCAATTTTTCCTTTTTCTTTTCCAATCAATTCTTTTTTAGATAGAAGCAGAAATTGAGATATCCGAAAGTTTAATTGTTCAATTTCTCCTGCAATAATATCAAGATAAGGGACAGTCGGATGATCGGAACGCAGTAATTGCACAAAGCCTTGAATCGATGTTAGCGGATTACGAAATTCATGAATAAAACTTGAAGTCATTTGACCAAGCAAAGTTAACCGATCTTTATGAGATTGATTAATAAAGCTTTTTTTTTCTTCAATAATTTTATCCTTCAGTTCATCATAATGGCTGACAGCGCAGTATAAAAACCAATCAAAACATAGATTGATATTGTCAAAGATTTCTTGTAAAAACGAATGTTTATCTTTGAAATCGAGCTTGTATAATTGATGAAAAATTTCACTTCTCCCTATGCTAACGTTATAAACAAACTCGCCAATATTGATTTCTGAGGCAACTCTTTCTTCAGCCACCCTTTTAGCTAACAATTCGATGTGTGGCTTCATTTCCTCGTAAGGTATCATAATTGCCTTCTGGATAATTGAATACATCATCTCGCCATTTTTTAATATATTTCCCTGATAGGGATCATTTGGAGAAACTATAATTTTCTTGCTCCAACTTTCAAGTAAAGAAAATTTATAGGATTCCAAATAATCATGAATGTGAAGCTTAGTTGCAAACATCCCCATTTCCCCTTCTGCCAAACGTATTCTTATACAATTTCTAGAACTTATTCCTAGTTTCCTGCTAAAATTAAAAGGTTTTCATTGCTTTTTTTTTAGCCATTTCCTATAATAAATGAGAAAATAAAATATTAATTTTTCCACAAGGGGAGCCTGTTTAAGGCTGAGAGTGAACTTTGTTCAGACCCTTTGAACCTGTTAGTTAGTACTAGCGTAGGGATGTGGTTTACCATTTCGTCCAGCGTGCAGTGCTCTTTGCATTGCTTTTTTTAATGGGAAATGGTTCGTTCACTCCCCCTCGAAAAAAAGAAAGGGGATTTTTTTATGGAAGCAAGATCAGCCAACACTCTATTTATTGTAGAGGTGGCCATCTTTACCGCAATTGCATTTTTGCTAGATTATCTTTCTGGTATTCTTATGAAAAGTATATGGCCGCAGGGAGGATCGATTTCGATTGCGATGGTTCCTGTTGTGTTAATGGCTTTTAGGTGGGGATTGAAAGGCGGATTATTGACTGGATTTTTATTAGGTTCGATTCAATTAGTGAATGGCTTTGCAACGATTTTATATTTTCTTCAAATTATTTTTGATTATTCACTAGCGTTTGCAATGGTCGGGTTTGCTGGCCTTTTCGCGAAACCAGTTCAGAAAGCATTAATGAATGGAGATAAAGGAAAGCTACTGGCTTATTCGATTGCGGGAACGGTAATTGGCGGTTTGTTGCGCTATTTCGTCCATTTTATTTCTGGAGTCACGTTCTTTGCGCAGTGGGCACCAGAAGGACAGCCAGTTTGGTTATATTCAATAACTTACAACGGCGGATATATGATCCCATCGATCATCCTTACAGCTGTAATCGTGTATCTGCTGTTATTAACAGCACCTAATCAAATGATGAGAAAAGATCTTTCTTTAAGTAAAACAGTTTAAAAACAAAAGGACTCTTCATTGCTCAGGGTGAGCAAGAGAGTCCTTTTTATCTATATAACGATTCATTAAAATTGTATAATTTTTCTTTACAGTTAGGTAATAACCCCAGAAACTTCTCACCTTTATCGTATCATTATATTATCTAAGTGAGCTAGAGGTGAATAATATGAACAATTCAAATATACCCTGTGTTCATCCCACTATCAAGAAATGCCTGCTCCATCTAGATATATTAGGAGCTGACGATAAAATCAAACAAATTGTTTATATGTATATGGAAGCCTTAAAAAAGGAAATAGAAAAAGAGTAGGGTGCCTGTCACTCCCAGAATATTGTCGATAAAAAATTTTCTAATTTTTTTGTTGACTCTATTTGGAAACGATGGTAATCTTACATAGCAAATGAAAAAAATGTAAAAGAAAGGAGCTGTTGTGTCATGATTTTAATCAATTCTTCATTCATTGGCGGTTTGCAAAAATTAAATATGATGGCGCAGCCTGGCTCCGTTTATAGATCGTAACATTCTTTTTCGATACTTTTAGGACCCTAGGTTGTGGCCTTTTGCTGCAATCTGTATAGGTCTCGGTATGAATAAAAAAAGGTATGCCGTACAACAGGTGCGGTATGCCTTTTTTTGTTTTTTTTAAATGAATAGCGGGCATCTCCCGTTTTTCAGATAAATCAAGCTTTAAGAAAAAAATAAGGAGGAATTGTCATGATTCAAATCAGCGGTAAACAAGGATTTTACAATGGAGATCCAGAGAGCGGCTAGTACTAAAGAAAAAGAGAGTGGGTAGAATGTATGTTTAAGGTGTTTAAACAATTATCATGGTTTTTTAAAGAAGAATGGAAGCGGTATACCATTGCATTAATCTTCTTGGCGATTGTCGGGGTCATCGATATCATGCCAGCAAGATTGGTCGGTATGGCGATTGATGATATTCATCAAGGCATATTAACAAATGAATTAATTCTAATATACATTCTTGGATTGATAGGGATTGCTGTTGCTTCCTATAGTTTGACGTATGTTTGGGTTAATAAACTATTTGGGGGAGCCTTTGTAGTTGAAAGAAAATTAAGATCTAAATTTATGAATCATTTGTTAAAAATGACACCGGTTTTTTATGAAAAATATAGAACCGGTGACTTAATGGCGCGTGGAACGAATGATCTGAAAGCAATTTCGACCACCGCAGGATTTGGGATATTAACTCTGATGGACAGCAGTATTTTCATGATTACTGTTTTATTTGCCATGGGGATACTGATTAGCTGGAAGCTGACTTTTGCAGCCATTATACCATTACCTATTATGGCGTATGTTATTAAGATTTTAGGAGAAAAAATTCATAAACGTTTCACGGTTGCGCAAGACAGATTTGGTGAAATGAATAACAGGGTGCTGGAATCTGTTTCAGGAGTCCGTGTCATTCGTGCATATGTGCAGGAAAGAGCAGATGAAGCCAGGTTTAATCAGATGACGGAAGACGTGTATGAGAAAAACCTGGCTGTCGCTAAAATCGATTCTTTATTTGGACCGATCATCAAAGTATTAGTCGGGATCAGTTATCTGATTGGTTTAGGATACGGTTCCTATTTAGTTTTTCAACAAACGATTTCACTAGGAGATCTTGTAACCTTTAACGTGTATTTAGGAATGATGATTTGGCCGATGTTTGCAGTCGGAGAGCTCATCAATGTTATGCAGCGGGGAAGTGCATCACTTGACCGTCTGCAAAATACGCTTTCTTACGAGCCAGATATTACAGATGTTGAAAAGCCAATTTCTGTATCTAAGCCAGAAAACGTGGATTTTAATCGGGTTTCGTTCCAGTACCCAACTTCTAATGTTCAAAACCTCGATCAGGTCAAAGTCCATTTCAATCGCGGGGAAACATTAGGGATTGTAGGGAAAACGGGAAGCGGGAAGACGACTTTTGTTAAACAATTACTAAAATATTATCCAAAAGGTGAGGGAGAACTTACCATTTCAGGAATTCCAATCGAACAGCAAACGATTGAGCAAGTTCGAGACTTTGTTGGGTATGTTCCTCAGGATCATACGTTATTTTCCAAAACAGTAAGAGAAAATATCTTATTCGGAAAGCCTGAAGCAACAGAGGAAGAGTTAAGAAAAGCCATCGAATTAGCCGCCTTTGACCAGGATATTCAGTTTCTGCCAGAGGGCTTAGAAACGCTTGTAGGGGAAAAAGGGGTAGCATTATCTGGCGGGCAAAAGCAGCGGATTTCGATTGCGCGGGCATTAATTAAAGACCCGGAAATTTTAATCTTAGACGACTCATTGTCAGCCGTTGATGCGAAGACAGAGTCTAGAATTATTGAGAATATACGCAGGGAACGTTCGGGGAAAACCACGATCATCACGACCCATCGTTTATCAGCAGTCCAGCATGCCGATTGGATCATTGTCCTGGATGATGGGAAGATTGCAGAAGAAGGAACTCATGAAATCCTTATGAAGATAAAAGATGGATGGTATCACGAACAATATTTGCACCAGCAGCTTGAAAGTGCTGTGGGCGGGGGTGATAACCAATGAGTACAGGTAAAAGACTAGTACAGTATGCATTAAAGTTTAAAATGATGATTATTTTCGCGTTGGTAATGCTATCAGTTTCAGTTGGTGCTGAGCTAATGGGACCATTTATTGCGAAAAAATTGATTGATGATCATATTATTGGAATTGAATCTCCTTGGTATGAAACGACTCAAGGGGAAGAGGCTGTAAACTATAATGGGACTTTTTATAAGCGAGGAGCCTATTTTGAAGAAGGAGAAGAGAAAGGGTCTCCTGCCCGGATTCTTCAAATTCAAAAAGATTTTATTTTTGTTCCCTCAGAGATTGAATTTGACGGGAAACGGACATTTGCAGATGGAATTCTAACAATCTCAAACGGAGATGTAACAAGGGAGTATTCAGGAACGAAATTAAACACAAGGGAAGTGATGGCTTTTTACCAGCCGGAGGTTCCCAAAATAATGATTTTAATCAGTGCTTATTTCGGACTTCTTGTCTTTGCTTCATTCTTCCAATATGGTCAGCGGTTTTACCTTCAAAAAGCCGCTAATCGGATTATTCAAAAGATGCGAAATGATGTGTTTCAGCATATTTCACGCTTGCCGATTCAGTATTTTGATAATTTGCCAGCTGGTAAAGTAGTGTCCCGAATCACAAACGATACCGAAGCAATTCGGGAGCTCTATGTCGCGGTTTTGGCAAACTTCTTTACCAGTATCATCTATATTATTGGGGTATTTATCGGGCTCTTCATCTTAGATCCAACACTAGCAGCCTGGTGCTTGCTATTAGTGCCGATTCTATTCATTTGGATGAAGCTTTATCGAAAATACGCTTCTGTCTACAACCATGTCATTCGCTCAAAAGTAAGTGAAATTAATGGGATGTTAAATGAATCGATTCAAGGGATGTCAATCATTCAAGCCTTTAGAAGAGAAAAAGAGATGAAACAAGAATTCGAAGCATTGAATGATGAACACTTTCAATACCAAAATAAATTGTTAAATCTCAACTCTTTAACCGGGCATAATTTGACATGGATGTTGAGAAATATCGTGTTTGTTGCATTCATCTGGTATTTCGGAGGACAGTCATTAGGGATCGGAACCGTGGTTTCACTCGGAGTCTTGTATGCGATCGTTGATTATATCACACGGCTTTTTGAACCAGTAAACGGGATTGTGAACCAGTTAGCTAATTTAGAACAGGCATTAGTAGCTGGGGAGCGGGTGTTTCAGCTGATGGATGAAGAAGGGACTCCGGTGAGTGATGAAGAGATTCCGCGGCTTAAAGGCCATGTTCAATTTGAACAGGTTTCTTTCGCTTATAAAGAGGAGGACTATGTCTTAAAGGATATTGACTTTGAAGCAAAACCGGGTCAAACCGTTGCCCTGGTGGGTCATACCGGCTCAGGAAAAAGCTCCATTCTCAATTTGCTGTTTCGCTATTATGATAGTCAAAAAGGAGCTATTAAAATAGACGGAAAAGATGTTAAAGATCTTCCAAAACAAGCCTTACGAAAACATATGGCCATCGTTCTTCAGGATCCATTTTTATTTACAGGGACGATTGCATCTAATATTAGTATGGATGACGACAAAATTACCCGTAAGCAGATGGAAATGGCCCTGAAAGCGGTAGGGGGAGATCAAATCCTAAAGCATCTGGAAAAAGGATTAGATGAACCTGTTATTGAAAAAGGAAGTACTTTATCTTCCGGTCAGCGGCAGCTAATTAGCTTTGCCCGCGCACTCGCGTTTGATCCTGCCATATTAGTGTTAGATGAGGCGACTTCTAATATTGATACGGAAACTGAAGCGGTGATTCAAAAGGCGATGGATGTGCTTAAAAAAGGAAGGACCACCTTTATCATTGCGCACCGACTCTCCACTATCAAAAATGCTGACCTGATTCTCGTGTTAGACAGAGGTCAAATTGTTGAAAGAGGAAATCATGAGCAGCTGATGAACAATGGCGGGAAGTATTACCAAATGTACCAGCTGCAAAAGGGTGGAAAAAGCTCGCTGGCAGTGTAACATGGAAGGCCGAATTCTTTCATCTGGAAGAATTCGGCTTTTTTAAATTTTGATTTAGTTTTACTGCGGTGGAAGTGTCGATTATAAGGGGAATGAAGGATAAAAGCAGGAGGCGGAGCAGTGAAGTGTCGATTATAAGGTGGATGAAGGACACAATAGTGAGGAATAGTAATTGAAATGTCCTTCATCCTAGTGCAAATAGTCTGTTCTAAAAGCCCAAATCCAGCCAAAAGCCAGCAGAATGTCTTTTACAAGCGTTCTCAAAGCCCAAATTAAACAAAAAGCCAGCGAAATGTCCTTTATAAGGGTTCTCAAAGCCCAAATCCAGCCAAAAGCCAGCAGAATGTCTTTTACAAGCGTTCTCAAAGCCCAAATTAAACAAAAAGCCAGCAGAATGTCTTTTACAAGCGTTCTCAAAGCCCAAATTAAACAGAAAGCCAGCGAAATGTCTTTTATAAGCGTTCTCAAAGCCCAAATTAAACAAAAAGCCAGCAGAATGTCTTTTACAAGCGCTCTCAAAGCCCAAATTAAACAAAAAGCCAGCCAAATGTCTTTTACAAGCGCTCTCAAAGCCCAAATCCAGCCATAAGCCAGCAGAATGTCTTTTACAAGGGTTTTTAAAGCCAAAATTAAACAAAAAGCCAGCGAAATGTCTTTTACAAGGATTTTCAAAGCCCAAATCCAGCCAAAAGCCAGCAGAATGTCTTTTATAAGGATTCTCAAAGCCCAAATCTCGCAAAAATCCAGTCAAATATTTTGGCAGCATACTCTCAAGCATCCGTGCACCTTCCGCTAGCAAACCCACGCAAAAACCGATGCGAAAAAATTGTATCTCTCCTTTGCATTGTAGTATTGTCAACATGTAAGATTACTTAAATAACGTTTCTCTCTCTTTTCTTCACCCGTCCAATACATAAAAAAAGAGGGAGCCACTTTTACAAAAGGAGTGAAAGACAATGGAATATCGGATTGAAAGAGATACCCTAGGAGAAGTTCAAGTTCCTAAGGACAAACTCTGGGGAGCGCAAACACAACGAAGTCTGCAAAACTTTGCGATCGGTCAAGAGGTTATGCCACTCGAGGTTATGCACGCTTTCGCTCAATTAAAAAAAGCAGCAGCAACGGTTAACCATGACTTAGGTAAGTTATCAGCCGAGAAAAAAGACGCAATCGTTAAAGCGTGTGATGAAATCATTGCTGGGAAACATGACAGTGAATTTCCGCTCAAAGTCTGGCAGACAGGAAGTGGAACTCAGTCCAATATGAACGCGAATGAAGTCATCGCCTTTTTAGCCAATCAATTTTTAACTGATAGAGAAATAAATCAAAAAGTTCATCCAAATGATGATGTCAATATGTCTCAAAGTTCAAATGATACCTTTCCTACAGCGATGCACATTGCCGCTTATAAATATGTATCAGAAAAGCTGATTCCCGCTGCAGATAAAATGATTCAAACTTTAAGAGAAAAGGAAGAGAAGTTCCGTTCTGTAGTAAAAATTGGACGAACTCACCTCCAGGACGCAACTCCATTGACACTTGGACAAGAAATCAGCGGGTGGAGAGCGATGTTCGAAAAATCGCAAAAAATGATCAGCGAAAGTATGAAGTATGTACTGAAACTGGCTATTGGCGGAACAGCTGTCGGAACAGGGATTAACGCTGAGCCAGATTTTGGAGATCGGGTTGCAGATGTATTACAAACGAATACCGGGTATCCTTTCCGTTCATCGGACAACAAATTTCATGCGCTTACTTCTCATGATGAACTTGTTCATGCCCATGGGGCAATAAAAGCGTTAGCAGCTGACTTTATGAAAATAGCCAATGATGTTCGCTGGTTATCCAGCGGCCCGAGAAGTGGCATTGGAGAACTTACGATTCCTGCAAACGAACCAGGAAGTTCGATTATGCCAGGAAAAGTAAACCCAACCCAAAGTGAAGCCGTTACGATGGTATGCAGTCAAATATTTGGAAACGATGCAACGATTGGATTTGCTGCAAGCCAAGGGAATTTTGAATTAAATGTATTTAAACCTGTGATTATATACAATTTCCTTCAATCTGTCCGGCTTTTATCTGACAGTATCCATTCCTTTAACGATAAATGTTTAGTCGGATTAGAAGCGAATGAAGAAAAAATTGAGCAATACTTGCAAGATTCTTTAATGCTTGTAACCGCGTTAAATCCCCATATTGGATATGAAAAAGCTGCAGAAATTGCGAAAAAAGCGTTTAAAGAAAATACAACGCTAAAAGCAGCTGCCTTAGCGACCGGCTATATTACAGAAGAACAATTTGATGAGTGGGTAGACCCTCGGAAAATGGTTCGATTTTAATAAACAAACCACATGAAAAGCCCCCGAATTATCGGGGGCTTTAGCCATTTTTATTCAATTGTTACGCTTGAGGGAATCCTCCGCCAAGTTGGCTTTCAGCCATTGATACTAGGCGCTTAGTGATTTCTCCTCCAACAGATCCGTTTGCACGTGAAGTAGTGTCAGCACCAAGTTGTACACCAAATTCTTGTGCGATCTCAACCTTCATTTGGTTAAGAGCTTGTTGAACTCCAGGTACTAATAATTGGTTGTTGTTGTTGTTACGTGCCATTCTAATTCATCTCCTCAAAAAATATTTTTGTAATGGTTGGGTTAGCTGGATTTGAACCAGCGCGACGGAAATAGCTTCCGCGACCAACATGGTTTAACCCATCGAATGTATTTTTATTGTGTTTGATATAGGAGAAAACTATTCTTTTTTTTCTATAGGTAATTGCTCCCTAATGCGACTAAATCCTTCCATCTTACCTTTCACATAGTCTCTATTCTTTTTGGAAAATATAAGCTTGTCAGTTTGCTCCTTATTGTTGCTAACAGTTCAAAAATGAAAGGAAAGCCGCTGTATGTATATTTGTCCCCTATGTAACGGATTTGATACAAAGAGAATCATTTGCCGGAATTGCCAAAATGAGTTAATCGATAGCGGGAAGGTTAGTGATTACTATGATGACTATAGTGCGTACATGGAAATTGACGAATTAAAAGTGGAGAATGGGCATCCAGATGACTGGAAGAACCATATTTGTTTTCATCTCTTTTCTTGTCCGACGTGCGGTCATGATGAAATCGTATCGGTTCAGGAAAATGAATAAAACCACTTTACAGGAGTGATCCCAATAAAGTGGTTTTACGAAAAAGACTTTATTTTTCTAATTCAGCAGCTATTTCTTCCTGAGACGTTACAGGAGCACCTTCTGGACGAATTCGAAGTTCAGTTTCCGCATCAAAGAAGTGTGCCTTATTTAAATCAAAGGCTAAATCAACGGTTTGGCCAGCTTTTACTTCTGATCTTGAATCGATTCTAGCAACAAAATCCTGACCGGCAACCTGTGAGTAAAGCATCATTTCAGCACCGGTAAGTTCCGCTACTTCAATATGGGCACTAAAAGTAGTGCCAGGTGAAGATTCAATAAATATAGGCTCATCGTGGATGTCCTCAGGACGAATTCCTAAAACTACTTCTTTTCCTGTATATCCTTGCTCTTTTAATACTTTTAACTTTCCTTCGGGGATGGTAAGCTTCGTTTCACCAGCAACAAATTGGTCTCCTTCAATTTTTCCTGAGAAGAAGTTCATTGCCGGAGAACCAATAAAGCCGCCAACAAAAATATTTTCAGGTTTTTCATAGACTTCTTTTGGAGATCCGACTTGCTGAATAACCCCGTCCTTCATAACAACGATACGAGTAGCCATGGTCATTGCTTCTGTTTGGTCATGGGTTACGTAGATCGTGGTTGTTTGCAGACGCTGATGAAGCTTTGCGATTTCCGCACGCATTTGAACACGGAGTTTTGCATCCAGGTTTGAAAGCGGTTCGTCCATTAGGAATACTTTTGCATCCCGGACTATGGCACGGCCTAAGGCCACACGCTGACGCTGACCGCCTGAAAGAGCCTTTGGTTTACGGTCTAAATAAGCTTCAAGGCCAAGAATTTTGGCTGCTTCTTTTACACGACGGTCAATTTCGGCTTTAGGAAATTTGCGAAGCTTAAGTCCAAAAGCCATATTATCATAAACAGACATATGCGGATATAGAGCGTAGTTTTGGAACACCATCGCGATATCGCGGTCTTTTGGCGCAACATCGTTTACACGCTTATCATCAATGTAAAAATCCCCTTGAGTGATTTCCTCTAATCCTGCTATCATTCTTAAAGTCGTAGATTTTCCACAGCCAGAAGGACCGACGAAAACGATAAATTCCTTGTCCTGAATATGAAGATTAAAATCTTTAACGGCTGTTACATCTTTTTCATAAACTTTGTAGATATGTTCAAGTCTTAGCTCTGCCACAATACAAAACCTCCCGATTGTTTTGCCTTTCTTTACTAGTATTGTAAAGGAAGTGAAAACCCTTCCAAATGGTTAAAGTGCACAAAAAAATAGGCACCTGATTGGGCACCTTGGCAATTCAAAGAATATTTTCCTATTCGGAGAGTAAACTCAAAAAATAAATAATCCAGGCCGACTCATATTGTTTCAAATCCAGTCCTGTTTTTTCAGTAAATTTATCAATTCTATATAATAAACTATTACGATGCATAAACATCTTTTTAGCAGTTAGAGAGGCGTTCATATTATTTTCAATATACACTTGCGCTGTATGTAAGAGCTCTGGATCTTCTAAAACGGATTGATATTCTTCCTTCAGCTTCAAAATAAAGTTTTTTGGTAATTGATTAATAATCAGGTAGGGAATTACCCGTTCAAACGTAAAATACGTTTGTTTTGCAAAATCGCGTTGAAGACTTTGGAAAAGCAGATTTTCTTTTTGGAAAAAGACAGCAGTGTCGTTTAAATTTGAGATATATCGCCATTTTCCTAAATAAAATTTCCCCTTGAAGTAAAAATCACCTTCTAAGACTTTGCTAAAGGCAATGACATCGTCCAACTGTATGGAATCAGACGAATCCTTTTCAATGAGAATCAATGATGTATTGGTTAGCCAAACAGGCTGAATCGTTTGATTAAAAAATCCAGTACAAGCTTCCTCGACATCTACAGGGGATAAATCAGAATCAGGGAGTTCAATATGGATAAAACGTAAATGATTAATCTCACCGATCACTTCGCTTATTTGTCCACCGTGTAACAGTGAGTACCACCCTTTTTGGACGATAGATAAATTACGTGAGGCAAGAGAAGATTCGGCCGGTTCCCATTTTTCAAAAAGGCAGGCAAGTAAATCCTCAGCTTCTTTCGTTAAATCCTGTCGCTGAATTCCGAGATACATTTTATCTTTTTCATCAAAATACCATTGATACGCATTTTTATTTCGGGGCTCTTCCTCTTGGAGCTTAGCAGATGGATATTGTTTAATCAATTTTTCAATCATTGGCAAAACCTCGAGATTAGGATGAATATTCTCATTATAACAAATTTTATAAAGGAAGGAGCCAGACAAGGCTGACTCCTCATGAATTTAATCATTAATACGAGGGGATTCCTCTTTTGGGAAAGGAAGTGCTTCTTCAATATTTGTCGCATCCTCCCGGAAATGAACACTTCCGCCGCTAAGACCTTCATTAATAAAACGATCTTCGTCGAGCTGAGCGAGTTTTTTGCCTTCGTATTCAACATCTTTTATAAAGGTTTTCCCGTTTATTTTTACATGTTCATTTTCACTCATTAAAAAACCTCCTCACAAGTTCTCTCATTTAACTTGTGAGGAAGAGGCAGGATTCATGCATTAAGATCCATCATACACATGAAAAAGCATGAGCTCGTGAATCGCTTTTGAAACAATTTCTAGCTCTTCGGGCGATGGCGGGTTTTGGTCCCATTCAATTTGGCCATCTCTCCGATATGTTCCCACAATAAGTCTGCCATTATAAAAAAATGAAATTGACCAGCCCAAAAGCTTTGATGAATGAATAGGCTTACACTGAAAATGTGAAATCATCGTTAAACACCCCTTAAAACAGCTGCCTATTTTTTATTTAACCATAGACAGTGATAACTAATAAAGGAAAAGGGGGTTATTTTTCTTCATAGAGTTGGATAAACAAATGGCAAAGCTGTTTCATTCTTTTCGATTCGATTTCATCTTCATCAAAAGTCATTGGCTTAGCATTCACCTCAAAAATATAGGGATGCTTTTGTTCGTCAAGTCCAATATCAATCGAAAATTCATAAAAAACCCCATAAGCCTTATTAAGCTCTTCACCAACCATTTGTGTAAGCTCTTCAAGCTGCTGAATCGGGGTGAGGTGTGTCACTCTTGAAAAGGGAATAATTCGTCCTCCCTTTGGAATATGGGTAGTTACCTCCTGATGAAAAGATTGCCTTACCCCAATCCCAGTCATATTAAATTCGGACCCTGTAAATTGTCCTAAAATTCGCAGGTCAAATCGTCTCCCTTTAAATGTTTTAGGTTCAATGGCCTTCTGGAAGATATATTGATTTTTTTCAAAAGTTGTATAGAACCGTTCCCAAAATCGGCTGAAATTAGCAAATAATATCGTAGTGGAGGTTGTTTCACAATAGACCTTACCATCCTGTTTAAGACGTATCCGCATAACGCCAAATCCTTTAGATCTTAGTTTGGGTTTAGCGTAAATACACTTATATTTTTTGAGGAATTGATAACAGCTCTCATGGTCTTTTACTTCGGTTGTATCTGGCAAATAATTACTTATTTTCTGGTGCTTCGATAGTAATTGATAAGTAGACCATTTGTCTAAAAAGCTTGAATTAAAAAAAGGGATTCCTTTTTTGGCAGCATTTATTTTAAACTGTTCGAACTTCTCGCTTTTTTCATGCTGATAATAAGGAACCCGGTTATAAATAACGTTCGGGATCGGAAGTTTTGTCTGAATCCAAATATTTTCTTTAGGGATAAATAAGTAGCCATCGATTTCATGTTCATCTAATGATTGATTAGGTGTCATGATATAAGAGATTCCCTTATACTGAATTAGATTTTTTTGCAAATCTTCAAAGAGCTTTTTATTGCCTACAATATTGCCTGCTCGGCCCTCCCATGCTAAGATTCCTACCAAAACTTTTATTTCTTTTGCTTCCAAGCCAAGACGCTGTAAAAGGGTAGCCTCCATGGTATGCCTCATGTAAATAACTCCTCAGGGGAAAGAATCGACATTTTCGTTAAATAAATCGCGTAAGAGAGCATCAGCTTTCTTGTAAGCTTCTCAAACCCTCTCAAGTCAGGATGGATAAAGATAGAACGACCGGGTTTAGAATTAGCTTCAAAAAGCCATATCCTTCCTTCCTTATCAACACCTAAATCAAAGCCGATTTCAGCAATAATTCCTTCCATATTCTGTTCTAATGCGCGGCTTAAAACGAGGCTTGCCTTTGTAATACGTTCTTTCATTTGTTTTCTGAGTTTCGTGTCAGGCACGATTTCTTCTAAGGTCTTTACCTCACCGCCATTTTTAATGTGGGTGGTAGGACTGCCAGTGCCAGCAACCTTTGCTGCAATTGCGGAAACGGTCCAATTGCCTGATTCATCCTTATTGGTGTGAATCCGAAAGTCAACAGGATGTTGATCATACCTCATTAAAGATATTCCTTGTTGAACCATCATGTTCTTCAAAGATCTATTTTTAAAAAGATTATTGAACAGTCTTTCTAATGTTTGATACTTTCGCAAGCGTTTGTTTCCATCCTTGTCTTTGAAGCGGCAATAGTAGAAGTCTGATTCTCTGACGTAGATAATTTGATGTATTCCGCTGCCTAAGCTGCCATTTTGCGGCTTAACATAAACATGGCCATATTTGGAAAGCATCTGTTCAATGACACTAAAGGATGTAAAGGCATGGGTTTCCGGTAAATATGCTTTAGCCTCATCGTCCTGTTCAATTCGTTCAAATACATCTAATTTATTAAAGAATCCAGGATTAAACCAGGGAATGAGATATTCTTCTTGAAGTTTCTTTTTAACGGTGCGAAACTTTTCTTCACCCTCCATTCTGCGATTAGGAAGGCGGTCATAAATAACATTTGGAAAGGGGGCGGTTATTTGTTCCCAGCCCTTCTCGCCATAAGAATAGCCTTTTATCGTTCCTTCATCCCAGTTGATATGGTCTTTTCCAAACAATATAAACGCAACTCCGTATTTAGCCTGATTTCTCATCAATCTAGAAAAAAAAGAACTTCGATCACCAACAGGCTTTGTTTTAATCGATGAAAAGCCTGATGTAATAATTCCGATTAATGGACCGAAATGCAGAGTGTCCTCCTTTTGGATGACATGGAGACGTCTTATGGTAAGAGGGATGGAGAGCTTCTCTGCAAGAGACCTTGATAAGAGAAAAGTATGATCTGTTATTGTCAAGGGAGCACTATGGACTTCCTTCGTTCTGCCTCCAAAAGAAACCTTCACAGGTTTAATATGGTTCCAACTTTGGGGGAAGCCTAATATATCTTCTTCTTGCTCTATGATTTTAAGTGTACAAAGCTTCATTTTTTCACTCTCCCAGGCTTACTGGACTCATGTAAAAATCGGGTAAATCGAAGTGGTGCATTCGCTAATGTTTCTTCAAGCTCAGGAAAAAGGTGGAGGATCACATGGCGCCCTGGTTTTGAATTGGCATCAAGCAGCCAAACGGAATAATCTCTCGCAATGCCAATATCGATGCCTAACTCAAACAATGGGAAAAAAGCATTCTCTAAATGAATGGGAAGTGATTCGATTATTGTTTCTATTTCCTGATGAATGAAATCTCTTTTTGAATGGGGGAGTTCCTTCAGCCACTCGTAATAAGGTTTAATTGCCGCTCCGCCACTTAAATTCGAAATAATCCCTTCCTGAATCCCAACACGAACACCGCGCCCTCGTTCTACCCATTGGCCTCTTTCATCTTTTTGTAAAAAAATCCTTACATCAAACGGCTGATTTGAATCATTTTGAATCCTTAAATAGGGTTGAATTAAGAAGTCTTTTCCCTCAATTAGTTGTGTAATCCATTTAATCCAGGCCCCATTTAAAGAAAGAACATGTTCAATAACCCGGTTTTTCTTTTGCGTTTGAATCCGGACCCCGTTTGGAATCCTGCTAATAACGTAAATGCCGTAGCCGTGTGCGCCATTCGCTGGCTTTAACACGATCTTTTTATATTGTAAGAGAGCATTTTGAATATCTACTACGGACGAAGCCTTCCTTGTTAATGGTAAATAAGGAGAGAGAGAATCGAATTCTGATAGTTTTTGATACAACACCCATTTATTAGGAAGTCCATACCCAAGGAAAACTAGATCGTCCCTCGCTTTTAACCACCTTAGAATCGCACGGCTTTGAATCGAGATTCGATCTTCACCGTAGTAGACTCTGTCATATAAATATTTAGGTATCGGAAAAGTATCGCTGACCCACTTTTTTAACTCAGGGTCATAGCGTTCTCCTTTAATGAGTTCCGTTTCAGGCTGAATTTGCATTGGACTAAACCGATATACAAGAATCCCATAGTCACTGGCATGAACAGCTATTTGTTTAAACAATAACTGAACCTCCGGATGGAGCGAAATTAAACCAAGAGACAGCATGTTCTCACCTCTATTTCTATTTTGCTTCTATTTGTTTTTGAAAAAGGGACAGACAAGTTTTGCATATAGCTCTTGCTGAGGGTCTTATCTGCAACTCTTCTCGCAGCGGAAAAGATTTAGATGGTTTTGAATTGACCTCAAGGATCCAGATCGTTCCGTCATTGTCGACGGCTAAATCCATGCCAAGCTCACAATAAAGACCATCCGACAGAGTCAGCACCGTATCTGCTGCTTTTATGGAGAGTGCCTTCATTTCTTCCAATTTTCGCTTAGCCTCAGAAGGAAACCATTGTTTCAACACTTGCAGCGGTTTAAACAATTGCCCGCCTTGTGCCTGATTAGAAATAATTCTGTCTGTTTCTCCTACTCTTGCTACCGAAGAAGTAATATGCCATGATTCATCGTAATAGTGGAGCAGAAATCGAAAATCGACTAATTGACCATCTAGGGTGGATAAGGGGATCGCTTGTTGAACTATAAAAAATTTTCTTTTTTGGATACGTTCAATGAAGCGTGAAAGCTGATCAAGATTCTTAAGCAATATCGGTTCCATCACAGTAGAATCGGACGAGTATACCCAAAAGTTATTTATCAGGTCATTCCTATCAATTAAATATATTCCTTTTCCCTGACTCCCGTGGATCGGTTTCAGATACGCTTTTTCATAGTCAGACAGAATAGATACAAGATTATCTAGGTTTAAAAGGTAAGTTTGCGGGAGAAACTTTCGAATCTCCGCGTCTGTAAAAAGCAGTTCGTATGTGATCCACTTATCAAGAAAATGATCATTAAAAATAATGGCGTTTTTCCACTGACTTTTTATGGATGAAAAGGTGGAAGTTTTCTCAAACTTACGCGAATGGATTCTGTTATAAATGACATCAGGTTCAGGGAGAATTGCTGTTTCCTGCCAGCATCCTTTACTCCAAAAAAATCCTTTCGATTGATCTTTTACTTTAATAAATGGAAAGATCCCCTTAATTTGACCTTCCAACACGACCTCTTTGCAGAAGTTAAAGAAAGGAGAAGATAAATCTTTTAACGGGACATCAGTCCAGATCATTAAAATAGGACCCAAAATTAGGGCTGCTTCTTGCTTATTTACGTAAAGTTGGAGTTTTGTCTGGTTTTCCGGTAATCTTAAGTCATCTGCTAATTTTTTGCTGATTATAATCTCTGCAGAATGTTTGTGCTTAAATAGAACAAAAGCTTTTACTTGTTTTTGGCCAAATTTTACCGTGCAGTTTTGTTCGATTAGTTCATTTTTTAATGAGGAAGAAAGAATAATTCTATGATCTTGAAGCAAAGAGTCAACCTGAATCGTACATATATTCACAGTACTCATCCTTTGATGGATAAATGGGATAATAAGCAGTAAAAAATACAGACTTGAGCCCATTTTTTATTATCGTATGAAATGCAGATAGAAACGGTGCTTTGTACGACAAGGAAACGAATTATCGAAAGGTGATCAAGATGAATATATGGATAAGCATGCTTTTTTTAGGATTGATTGGAGCATTGATTGGCGGATTTACTAATTTCTTGGCGATTAAAATGTTATTTAGGCCCTATCAGCCCCTATATATTGGAAAAATCAAAATTCCTTTTACTCCTGGTTTGATTCCTAAAAGAAGGGAAGAATTAGCCAATCAGCTGGGAAAATTGGTCGTTGAACAGTTAATTACGAAGGATAGGATTGAAAAACGACTATTAAATGGCAGCTTTAAACATGAAATGATCCAATTTATCCAATCCGAAGCTGGCAGATGGCTAAAATCCGAGAAAACAGTCCTGCAAGTATTAGAAGAATGGGAAATCCACCACGCAGATGAGCGTGCAGCGAGATTTTTGGATACGAAAGTAGAAGAGGCCTATTTAAAAGTACTTGAAAAATACGGAGATTACCCATTAGAACAAGCAATACCAGAAGAATTAAAAAAAGATATCAATCAGAAAATTTATAGTTTAACTACATATATATTAGAAAAATGTGAAGATTATTTTTCGAGTGCTGAGGGGAAATGGCGAATACAGAAGATGGCTGATGAGTTTTTGCAAAATCGCGGCATGTTTGGGAATATGCTGCAAATGCTGCTAGGAAATGTGAACCTCGTTGAAAAAATACAGCCTGAAATGATCCGTTTTATCCAGAATGAAGGGACACATGATCTCTTGTATTCCTTGTTTTGCCACGAGTGGGAGAAATGGCAAAAAAATAAGATTTCGGATGCGGAAAAACTAGTAAAACGGGAAAATATAATTTCTCTTTTGCAAAGTGCGGTAAGAAAGTCTGTTTCTATTTCAGTCATTTTTAATAAACCAGTAAAAGAATTGATGGCCCCTTATCAAGAAAAACTAGTGGATCAGCTTATTCCTAAAGTAGTTGAGGTTGGAGGGAATGGGGTGATCGCCAACTTAGAACTGTTATTAGATAAGCTGCAAATTGATCAGTTGGTAGTCGAGCAAGTGCAATCTTTTTCATTAGAAAAAGTTGAAGAATTGGTTTTATCGGTCGCAAAGTCTGAATTAAAAATGATTACCTATTTAGGGGCTTTATTAGGCGGCTTTATCGGAGTTGTCCAATCTTTTGTCCTTTTACTTTTTTAACGAACTCCTCGAAAACATCCACATAGTTTGTTATAGTGGAAGGAAGACTCGAGAAGGAGGATGGGAAATGTCTGTTAATATGTATGATGCAGCCTATGATTTGGAGAAAGCGGTCCGTCAAAGCCAGGAATTTGCCGATCTTCATAAAGCTTATGAGGATGTAGAACAGGATGCGGCAGCGCAAGGAATATTCCAAAACTTTCGCAACATCCAAATGCAGCTCCAGCAAAAACAAATGACAGGGCAGCCAATCACGGATGAAGAAGTTCAGCAAGCACAAAAAGCAGCAGCCCTTGCCCAGCAGAATCAAAAAATTGGTAAATTATTAGAGGTCGAACAAAGAATGAGCATGGTAATTACCGAACTGAATCGAATTATTATGAAACCGCTAGAAGAAATCTATGGGGCTCTAGAGAAATAGGGAAGTTACAGGACTGCCTCCAAAGCATATAATCGTATGCTCTGGAGGCAGTATTTTTAGTATTGTTGCTAAATCTTATGTAATCTCACCCAGCTTGTCTAGTTCTAAGTACCTATTTACGGACATATTTCTTAATATAGGGATACTTACACCTTAGAATGGGGGAATCGCATTGCTATACCGCCTGCTCGCGTTGTCGTTAAACGGAACGGTCCTTAATGATCAAGGCAGACTTTATAAGTCAGTAAAAGAATCTCTCCAATACGTCCAAAATAAAGGGATTCACATTGTCTTCATAACTTCTCAACCTTTCAATTATGTGAAAAAGTTAACCAAAACATTAAAAATAGAAGCAACAATCGTATCACACCAAGGAGCTTACATTTCCTCAACCACCGAAAAGCCTATTTATGTCCGCCGAATTCAAGAAGATGTAACAGCAGATGTCATTAAATTCCTTGAAGCATTCCCATGTCAAATCAGACTTACAACTGAAAATTTTTCTTTCTGCAAACAGCCGGAAGAGCAAAAGCAATTGAAGGCAAGGGCTATTTTTACACCAGGGGATCGGACTCCTTATCAGGTTCGATATGTAGAAGATTTTGGTCAATATGTAAAGAATAAAAATTTGGCGCCTTTAAACATTGATGTGCAGTTCGAAGATGGAGAAGATCTTTTAGATGCGCAAAAAGCGCTGAAGGGAATGTTCGACGAGATCGATATAAACTTACAGCCAAATAACCAGTTTACCGTTGTTCCAGCTGGTGTTTCCGCTCTTAAATCATTTCATTACTTAGCTGATCATCTCGGCATCTCGATGGAGGAAACGGTAGGAATTGGATATGGAGCAGAGGATCTCGAGTGGATGGAAACCTGCGGATTAGTCGTTGCCATGGGTGACTCTCCGAGGTATATTCAGGAAAGAGCCGATTGGATCACACGTTCAGCCGAAGAAAGCGGAGTTGCCTATATGATCATGGAACACTTCCGCAAGCAGCACCCAATCGAATTTTTGAAAAAGATGAATATTATTGATTAGAAGACGGGGGTGAATCCCCCGTTTTTTGTTGATTAGGAGAGCTTTTTAAGAACAAAAGTGGGAAAGGAAAGAGGGGAAAATCTTGAAGAGAGCTTCTAAAGGACCAAAGTGGGACGGGAAAGAGGGGAAAAGTCCATGAGAGAGCTTCTAAAGGACTTAAATGGATGGAAAGAGGAAGAAAAGTCCATGAGAGAGCTTCTAAAGGACATAATTGAATAATAAGAGGAGAAAAAGTCCTTGATAAAGCGTCTTAAGGATAAAATGAGTGGAAAAAGAAAGATTATGTTCTTATAACCCCCTGGCTATTTACCCCAAAACAAAAGCCTCATCTATTTACCCCACCCACTCCTCTTTCCCAAAAACAGACCCATATACATTGACCCTCGGCCCCCATTTTCTGTACACTATAAGCAATGTTGATAAAGGAATGATTGACAGTGAAAATAACATTACTAGGAATAGATGACGAGAGATTGATTCGGCCGCTTCAGCTGATAGCGGATTTGTTTTTTGAAGAATGTGAGGTTCGCTTAACGACTAATGAAGCTGATGAGGTCCCAGATTACACGATAAAGATTGATTTGAATCAGAAACTCACCAAATTTTTAGTATCGGTTTCCTTGCGAAATCTTTGTACGGGTATAACCTATACTGAAACCTCACAGCGGACCTGGCCAAATCCAGACGAAAATGAAAAAGAAGCGTTTAAATTAATTAAACGGGAAATTTCCAGATGCTTCTTGCTCACGCTTCAGCATGAAACTGGGATTATTCAAAAATGGGGTTTTTTAACAGGGATTCGGCCGACCAAGCTGCTTCATAAAGAAGTGCAAATGGGTACACCAAAGGAGATTGCCCATCAAAAGCTAAAAGATGAATACATGATTCATACTGAAAAAATTGATCTCATGCAGCAGATTGTCGAACGACAATTGGAAATGGTTCCCGATCTCTATGATTTAAAAAATGAGGTCAGTATTTATATAGGAATTCCATTTTGCCCGACAAAATGCGCTTACTGTACGTTTCCTGCGTTTGCAATTAATGGGAAACAAGGGAAAGTAGATTCATTTTTAGGCGGATTGCATTATGAGATGAGAAAAGTCGGTGAATGGCTAAAAGAAAAAGGGATTTGCATCACGACTATTTATTATGGCGGCGGAACACCTACCAGCATTACGGCTGAAGAAATGGATCTTCTTTATGAAGAAATGTACAACTCTTTCCCTAGTGTTGAAAAGGTAAGAGAAATTACAGTTGAAGCGGGAAGACCCGATACCATTACGCCTGAAAAGCTGGAAGTCTTAAAGAAATGGAAGATTGACCGGATCAGTATCAACCCGCAGTCATATACACAGGAAACACTGAAAGCCATTGGACGTCACCATACGGTCGAAGAAACGATTGATAAATTCTGGCTAGCCCGTAAATCTGGAATGAAGAATATTAACATGGATTTAATTATTGGACTGCCAGGCGAAGGAACAGAGGAACTCTCCCATTCCTTAACAGAGACCGAAAAACTAATGCCTGAATCACTAACCGTTCATACACTTTCCTTCAAAAGGGCATCGGAAATGACAAGACATAAGAATCGCTATAAAGTAGCAGACCGGGCAGAGGTTGAAAAAATGATGGACATGGCAAGCTGTTGGACGATAGAGCATGGATACGTCCCTTACTATTTGTACCGTCAAAAAAATATTCTCGGAAATTTAGAAAATGTCGGATATGCCTCCCCAGGTCAAGAAAGCATCTATAACATCATGATTATGGAAGAAATGCAAACGATAATTGGACTAGGCTGCGGTGCTTCCAGCAAATTTGTACATCCGCAAACAGGGAAGATTACCCGTTTTGCCAACCCAAAGGATCCTAAATCCTATAATGAAGGCTATCAGCATTATACCGAGGAGAAAATCAAAATGTTAGATGAGCTTTTTTCTGAAATGCCTGTAATAAAATAAATAAAAAAATGGAGGCACCTGCTATCTGTTGGGTACCTCCATTTTTTTACGTATGAAACAATAAAAGCTTTCCTTCAGGAGAAGTACAGCGATGCGTTTTTTCTAAATACTGATGCTTTGTCAAAAGCTCTGTTCCCTTTTGCTTTGCCTCTGAATCATTCGCGGCTTCGAATAATTCATCAAGCAGTTTTTCCCCATTTTTCTCAAAGACTGTCAGTTTATACACTTTCATAGCCTCACCCACAATCTCTCTATTTTTCTATTATTATGTAATACTTTTGTAAAGATATCAATTGCATCATTGTTTTCACTAAGAAAATAGGACTATAGTAAATATTGGCTGTCTTGGAACTTTATTGGCTTTTATTCGTATTACATACTAGGAAAAAGGGGGAATCCAAGATGGGTTTAGAGATCAAGAATGTAACAAAACGATTTGGTAATTTTACAGCAGTTAATGATATTTCCCTGCAAATACCCGATCAGGATATATTCGGGTTTTTAGGCGCGAATGGTGCTGGTAAAACGACTACTTTCCGGATGATTCTCGGATTATTGGACCCAAGTGAGGGACAAATCACCTGGAAAAATCAGAGAGTTAACTATGATATTACCAATGAAATCGGGTATTTACCGGAAGAAAGAGGTCTTTATCCAAAATTAAAAATTAGTGAACAGCTTATTTATTTGGCCAAATTAAAAGGAATGTTGAAGTCCGATGCCATGGAAGAATTAAAAAAATGGCTGGAACGGTTTAGAGTTCCAGAGTATTTTGATAAAAAAGTAGAGGACCTATCAAAAGGTAATCAGCAAAAAATTCAATTTATCTCAGCTGTTTTACATAAACCTCAACTTTTAATCCTTGATGAACCATTTAGCGGTTTGGATCCAGTCAATGTAGAGCTGTTAAAAAAGGCCGTTCTTGATTTAAAAGAACAGGGCACAACAATCGTTTTTTCAAGTCACCGCATGGAGCATGTCGAAGAATTATGTGAAAATCTTTGTATTATGCATCATGGGAAGCCGATTGTTGATGGTTCACTAAAAGAAATCAAACGTGCATTTGGGAAAAAGAACGTCTCCGTTATAGCAGACTTTGATACTAGCTTTTTGCAAAACGTGCCTGGGGTCTTAAAACATAAACAAACAGCTGCTGAATCCTTATTGCAAGTGGAAAGCGAAGAAGTTGCCCATACGATATTTCAGGAACTCACCGGCAAAGGCTTTGTCCGCAAGTTTGAATTAGAGGAACCATCCTTAAATGATATCTTTATTGAGAAAGTAGGTTCGTCTTATGAATAAATTTTGGATTGTATTTTGGCAAACCTATTCATCGAAAGTAAAAGCTAAATCTTTTATGATTGTAACGTTAGTGGCTGTTGGAGCCATTTTATTAATGACTAATATCAATCAAATTATGGATTCTTTTGCTTCTGATTCTGATCAAAATAAAATAGCTGTTGTTGATCGGACCAATGAAGTGTTTGATTTATTTAACACCCAGCTTTTAGCAATGGAAGAGGAAGACTTTACCCTCGTTAGGGCTGAAAGTGAAGAAGGATTAAAAGAACAAACTTTAGCAGGCGATTATTCTGCCTATATAACCATTTCATATGATGAAAATCAGCTTCCGCAAGCTACTTACTATGCACCAACTATTGTAGAAGGATCAATCTCTGGGGCAATAGAGGGGGCTCTTCAGCAAGTAAAAGGTCAAATCGCAGCTTCGCAACTGAATTTAACCCAAGAAGAGTTAATGACTCTAAGCAGTGCTGTTGGATTTGAAAAAGTGGCTCTTGAGGAAAATGCCAAGTCAGAAGAAGAATTGAGCAGTGCGAGAGGAATTGTTTATGTTCTTCTATTTGTGATTTATTTTGCTGTCATTATGTATTCAGCTATGATTGGGTCTGAGGTTGCGATCGAAAAATCGTCACGTGTAATGGAAATTTTAATTTCTAGTATTTCACCTGTTCAGCAAATGTTTGCGAAAATTTTAGGAGTTGCCTTAGTAAGCTTAACTCAACTTGGAATTATTATTGGAGTAGGCTATTATTCAATTAAACAAAACCTTCAGTCACTGGATTCCGGATTCTTTGAATTCTTCGGTTTCTCGAATATCCAAACATCGATCATTGTCTATGCGATTGTATTTACTTTACTTGGTTATTTCTTATACGCAACATTATCTGCCTTCCTTGGTTCGATCGTCAGCAGAATTGAGGACTTGAATCAAACATTAATGCCGGTTCAGCTTTTAGTAATGGTTGGTTTTTTTATTGCGATGTATGGACTGGGTAATCCAGATACGGTGTTTATTACTGTCACCTCTTATATTCCATTTTTCACCCCAGTGCTTATGTTCATGCGTGTAAGTATGCTGGAGGTACCTGTCTGGGAAGTGGCTCTCAGTATCGGAATTATGCTTGCAGCCATTTTATTGCTTGCCTGGTTTGGAGCAAAGGTTTACCGTGGCGGGGTGCTTATGTACGGAGCGAAAAATTCGATAAAAGAGATAAAAAAGGCGTTGCAGTTATCCAAAAATAACTAAGATGGAGGGGATCATAAACATGCTAGCCAACATTGAAAAAGTCGACAATGGTTATATAGCCCGATTTGAGCGCTTTCTGAATGCACCTGTTCGGGAAGTTTGGTCTTGGCTGACCGAAAACGACAAATTAAGCCATTGGTTTTCCGAACTAACGGTGGATAAGCTTCGTCCAGGCGGCTTTATTCTTTTTGATATGCAGGATGGGACATTTGAGAAGATGGAGATTACTGACCTGGATATATACTCCGTCTTGGAGTACACATGGGGAGAAGATAAGGTTCGTTTTGAGCTTAAACCGGAATCTGAAGGCTGTCATCTCGTAATGATTGAAAAAATTGAAATCTTGACTGAACATACACCAAGAGACTTAGCCGGCTGGCATGTTTGTCTCGATGTAATTCAATCGCTTATAGAAGAGGGCAGACCGCTTTCTGCACGCAAAGAGGAATGGCAAAAATGGTATCCGAAATATAAACAAGCGGTTGAGGGAATTTTATAGAGTCATTATATTAAACAATGTTAGAAGAAGAGGTGCGTGAGAGCATCTCTTCTTTTTTTGAATCAATGGGAAATTTATTTTCTATTAATTGTATACCGAACGTGCATTCGCATTAAGGATTTGATAGAATAGCTAAAAAGGGAAGAAATTTGAATGGAGGCCCCAAAAATGAAGCGTGTTACATTTGTTCATGCCGCAGATTTACACTTGGACAGTCCGTTTGTCGGGATGCAATCATTACCTCCAGAGCTTTATAAAAGAATGAAAGACAGTACATTTGTAGCCTTTCAAAACCTTGTAACCTATTGCCTCAGAGAGAAGGTGGATTTTCTCTTAATCTCTGGAGACTTATATGATGGAGAAGACCGGAGTATTCGTGCCCAAATCCGGCTGCAACAAGAGTTTACGAGACTCCAAAAAGCAAATATTCGTGTTTTTGTTATTCATGGAAATCATGATCATTTAGCTGGTACATGGTCACATATTGAAATGCCTGAAAATGTTTATATTTTTGGACCTAACCCTGAATCAGTTGAATTTACCCATGCGAACGGAATAAAAATATCGATAGCTGGTTTCAGCTACGGTAAAAGGCATGAGGCTGAAAATAAAATAAATCAGTTTCCCAAACAGTTAGGAGATTTAAAAATTGGCATGCTGCACGGACATGATGGTTCTGCTAAAAATCATCTTGCATATGCCCCCTTTACAGTCGATGAATTAGTTAAAATGAATTATGATTATTGGGCATTAGGACATATACATATGAGACAAATTTTAAGTGAAGCTCCCTACGTTATTTACCCTGGTAATATTCAAGGGAGACATATTAATGAGACGGGGAAAAAAGGATTTATCCATGCTGAATGGACACCGCATCATCAAAATATAATGTTTATTCCGTGTCACGATATTGAATGGAGAGTGGAGGAGATTCATATTTCTGGCTCTACTCAGCCAGAAGAGCTTTATCGAGCATGCAAACAGTTAAAGACACAGCTGGCCGATGAATCAGATCGTTTATTTGTAAAAGTTGAGTTTCATTGTAAAAATGATGATATTCATCCTCACACTCTATCATTTATAGAATCTGATCAATTGTTAGAACTGCTCCAGGAAGAGGAGACTTTGAGCGATGAACATTTTGTTTGGATTCATGATGTAAAACTGATCCAAAATCAGGAGGATGGTCCATCATTAGCGAATCATCCTTTTTTATACAATTTAGAAAAAGTGATAGAAATTGCAGATGTTAAGCAAGATTTAGAACCTTTGTTTCTCCATAAAAAAGCATCGCGCTTTTTGCAGGATGTACCGGAGTTAGAGTATGAACGATTAAGGGCTGAAGCGAAGTCATTGCTGCTTAAGCTGCTCAACCGATGAAGGGAGGAACAGATTTGTTAATTAAAGAGATTATTATTTATCAATATGGAAAGTGGATAGACAGCCACTTTCAAGACATCCCTTCATTTATGCTTTTTCAAGGCGAAAACGAGGCAGGAAAGTCAACGCTTACTTCATTTATTTTAAGTATATTGTTTGGCTTTCCTACAAAAAGAGACGATCGTTTTAAAGCAGCAGCCTCGTCCGAATTGGGTGGAGCTCTCTTGATTAGCTGTCCCACACATGGTGAGTTTCGAATTGAAAGGATATATGGAAAAAAAGAAGTTACCGTTCTATTTGAAGATGGAACCGTAAAAGATGAAGAATGGCTTAAAAAATGGCTAGGCGGGATCGACCGCAGTCTTTATGAGCAGATTTATTTCTTTGATTTAGATGGACTGCAAAATGTCCATAAAATACAGGCAGAGGATATTACCCGATATTTGCTTTCAGCTAGTACAATTGGTTCCGAAAGACTCTTTCAGGCAGAAAATGAATTGATCAAGGAGCAAGAGACTCTTTTTAAACCGCAAGGCCGCAATCCAGTCATAAACCAAAAACTGTCTCAGCTTGCAGAGCTAGATACCAAAGTAAAAGAGAAGAAAAGGGAATTAGATCAGTATGACCAGCTTTTACAAGAAAGAATGAAATTAATAGAAAAAGAATCTGATTTAAAACAAGAATTAATAGCGAACTCAAAAGAGCTGGAATATGAAATGGCCTGGTTAACAACGATTCCTCTTGTTATTAAAGAATATAAACTGACCGAGAAATTAGAAGAATATGATTCTCTATCTTTCCCTGAAAATGGGCTGGACCGGTGGAAAGAGTGGAGTCATGCATTAAAACCGTTAATCGCCCAGGAAGTTTCCTTAAAGGATCAGTTAGAACAAGCAGAAAATAAATTAAGCATGCTTGGAGAGCCTATTCTTATTAAGGAAAAAAATAAGTTAGAAGCGCTGCTCAATCAATCTCCTTTATTTTCGCGGGACTTGGAGAGAATAGGAGAGCTGCACAGTAAGTTGAAATATGTAGAAGAAGGTCTTCAAGAAAATAGGCAATTCCTTGGTATTTCAGATTTTGATTCTTTTCAATGGAATCCTTCTTCAATTAAAGAGGCAGAAATACAGCTAGAAAAATGGAATCATCTGCAAAAGCTATATGATGAAAAGGATAATAAGCACAAGCTAGAACAGCAAAGAAAGAACATCTCTATGGAAAAGCTGAATCAGCTTGAAAACGAAATTCTTAGTCCCCCTGAGTTAGAGCTGGAAGAAGGCATGCTTATTGAATGGGAGACGATAAAGTCCATCGAAAATGAGAAAAAAACAATTAGAGCGGAAATTTCATTAATCGAGCAAGAAAAAGAAAAATTCAATAAAAATAGACATGATACGAGAAAGATTGAGAGTGTGTTAATCGGACTTGTTTCCTTAATCAGTTTAGCTGGTTTGACTGTGTCTATTAGACAGAATCAATGGCTGATTGCTTTTATCTGCGGACTCTTGTTTGTCACAGTTGGTGTAACATTTTTATATCTAAAGCAAAACCGCTCAAATCAAACGAGTGAGAGTAACCGATATTCGCTTCTTAAGGAACGTTTAAGGCAATTAGAAAATGAGGAAATGGATTTTACATGTACGGAGGAACGATTTTTTGAAGCCAGAGAAAAAATCAATGGAAACCAAAGAGTAATCGAGGAAATGAAAGAAATTCAAACCGCTGTAAAAGAACAAGGCTGGTATGCAGGCGAACTGGATAAGGAGCGGTTAGACGTACTTAAACAGCTTCGATCTATTGAATTATCACTTCTTGACCTTTTTCAGTCCAATACAGGAAAACTGGAGGTAAATATAGACAGGCTTTCTGTTGACCTTCCACTTATCCAGGTGATTTACCACCATCTAAAAGAAAAGAGCAGACTAGAAGAGGAAATACAAGAGATAGAAAATAGAATGAAACCGATTCAAAACAGTTTACAGGATTGGGCAAAAAAGCTTCAGTTAAAAGGAGCTTATTCGGAACTGTTTGGATTGTTAAAGGACCAATTAGAAAGAGAAAGAGAGCAAGAGCAATCAAGAAAGTTTCTGCAAGAGGGAATAAACGAAATCAGACAGCAGCTTAAAAAAATCCAAGCTGAAAAAGGTTTAGTGACAGAAGAACTCTCCTTTTTACTAAAAAAAGCAGATTGTGAGGACGAAGAATCCTATTTGAAAAAAGGATTTAAATTGGAAGAGAAATTGAAACTTCTGAACCAATTAGAAGCTGTGCAAGACCAGTTAAATCTAACCCGTTTTTCGGAAGAGGAACGAAAACATAGAAATTTAGATCAAGAAATCTCCAAATCCCTAATTTTTACACTTGAAGAAAAAGAAAAGGCCTTTTTAGAAGAGCTTGAGCATATTCGTAAACAAGTGGCTACGGTAGACTATCAGCTGAAACAAATGGAGGAAGGGGGCGCATATATCGACCTTCTTCATCAGTTTTATCAGGAAAAGTATTCATTTCAGGAAACCGCCAAAGCCTGGTCTGTTTATACGATTGCCAGAAGTTTTCTTCAGAAGGCGATGGTTCAATTCAAGGAAGGAACATTTCCGAAGGTTTTACGTAATGCCGAATCTATTTTTAAAACGTTAACCAATGAAAATTATGAAAGAATACGGTTTTCTTCGGACAATGATGAATTATCGGTCCTTCATACTTCAGGTAAATGGTTCCCTGCCGCTGCCCTGAGCCAGGCGACGAAAGAACAGGTGTATGTAGCCATTCGTTTGGGGCTAATCGAAGCCCTTTATCCTACTTTATCATTACCGATTATTATCGATGATAGTTTTGTCAATTTTGACACTAATCGTGTGGCAAAGGTGATGGACACATTACAAGGATTTAGCGGACGTCATCAGGTTATTGTTTTTTCGTGCCATCCTGAAATGACACAGTATTTTCCAAAAGATCACATCGTTGAATTAAGTAAATTTCAACCTATAAGATGAGCAGGGAAATAGCAGTCTAAGGAGCACTGCTTCCATCTATTTGCCAATAGTAGTAGAATAATAGAATAATAAGACACTGTTTATTATGGAGGGGAGAAGCATGTCAAAAGGAATCACGTTCACAGATGTAGGGGAACAGGTAGAGCAGTTCCTCCTGATTAAAAGCGTAACAAAAGGAACAACGAACACAGGGAAGCCTTTTTTGACTTTAATTTTACAAGATAAAAGCGGGGAAATTGAAGCAAAGCTATGGGATGCAACAGATACTGATGAAGAAGCATTTGTTCAGGAAGCAATTGTTAAAGTAGTTGGAGATGTTCATAGCTACAGAGGAAAAAATCAACTAAAAATAAGGCAAATCAGGAAGGCAACCGTGCAAGATGGAGTATCGATTTCAGACTTTTTAGAGACAGCACCTCTCGAACAGGATGAAATGATGTCAAAGATTACACAATACATCTTTGAAATGAAAAACCCAAATATTCAGCGGATTACAAGACATCTTTTGAAAAAACATCAGCAGAGCTTTTTACAATTTCCTGCAGCCACTAAAAACCACCACGAGTTTGTTTCCGGACTAGCCTTTCATGTCGTATCTATGTTGGACCTTGCCAAAAGCTTATGTCAGCTGTATCCTTCGCTCGATCGTGATTTACTCTATGCAGGTATTATCCTTCATGATTTAGGCAAAACAACAGAACTTTCAGGGCCCATCTCACCCTCCTATACGATCACAGGACAGCTTCTTGGACATATAACGATTATGGTCAATGAAATCGGACAAGCCGCAGAAGAATTAGGAATAATAGGGGAAGAGGTAACCGTCCTTCAGCATTTGGTATTATCCCATCATGGGAAGCCTGAATGGGGAAGTCCGAAACAGCCGATGATCCGCGAAGCGGAGCTGCTTCATTATATTGATAACATCGATGCCAAAATGAACATGCTCGACCGCGCACTATCTCGAACAAAGCCAGGAGAATTTTCAGAGCGGGTATTTGCACTAGATAATCGTTCCTTCTATAAGCCAACGTTCATCAAGTAAAAAAACGGCCAGGCATATTCACCATTCTCCCTGCATAAAGTGTAGTAAATATGGATTGGACAACCTATGAAGGAGTGGATAACTTGGACGTCCCTTTTTGGGTAATTCTTATTGTGATTGGGATTATCGTAAGTGGCATCATGACGGTAAAAGCAGGGAAAGATGAACAGAAAGAAGAGGAAGCGTTTATCGAAAAAGAAGGGGAAATCTTTCTTGAGCGAATGGAAAAGGAAAAAGAGAGAAAACAGCAGGTTTCCTCTTCTTAAATAACATGTAGTATTTTATACTAAAAAAGGGGCTGTCCAAGAAGTCTGGTAGATGACTTCTTAGGAAGCCTCCTTTTAATTTCTGTTTTTTTGATAGTAGTTCAGGGACTCTCTATAAGGATGTTGCAGTCTAATGCCACAATCCTGGTTGAGTGTGCCGACTATATGTTGATTAGAGCGGAAGGCGCGAAGACTCCAGCGGGAGTATGGGACAGAGGAGACACCGCAGGCGCTAAAGCGCCGTGGAGGCTCCACAAACCGCCCGCGGAAAACGAAGCGCCTGGAGCGCAAATCAACAGGCAAGTTGAACACAACTTTTTAGAAAAATTCAAAAAAATAAAAGCAGGTGAAGAAAATCAACTCATTTTTCCCCACCTGCTTTATCCTACAGATTTATCGGTCAGACTCTCAATAGATGTTTACTTTTCTTCAGTATTCTCAAATAAAGCTTGGAAATCCTCATCTTTCACGTCAATTTTCGCATCAGCCAATACTTTATCAACTGCAGCTTGAATTGTTGCTTGATCTAATTTAGCCGTTTTGTAGCCTTCAATAACATCTTCTTTAGCATCTTCAAATGCAGGCTTTTCAGGTGCTGCAGTAACTTCGATAATATGGTAGCCATATTGTGATTGAACTGGATCACTAATTTCGTTTACTTTTAAGCTAAAGGCAGCTTCTTCGAATTCCGGAAGCATTTGTCCTTTTGACACTTCACCAAGGTCTCCGCCGTTTTCCTTGCTGCCAGGATCTGTTGAATATTCCTTCGCTAACTCAGCAAAATCTCCGCCTTCTTTAAGCTTCTGTTTTACTTCATTGGCCGTAGCTTCATCTTCTACTAAAATGTGGCGAACATTTCTTGGAGGAGCCCATTCTTCATTATAGAATGTTTCCAGGTCTTCATCAGTGACCTGACTCATAGCAGCCTCTTGACGAAGTAAGTCTAGTTTAATCGCACGGCGAAATTCTTCTTCGTTTTGAAATCCGCTGGATTGTAAAGCCATTTCAAAGTTTTCGCCAAATTGTTCTTTAATCGGATCTAATTGTTCATTGATTTTTTCATCGGATACTTTAAATTTTTCACTTAATACTTTTTCTTGAACAAGCGTTTGTAATGCTTGATCACCCATTGTACTTTTCATTTCATTGTATAGCTCGTCCTTTGTAACAGTACCGCCTTCAAATTCTACTACTGCTTCTGAGTTATCTTCTTTTCCTTCTTGCTCTTCTTGCCCTTCATCTGCACATGCAGTCAGCACTAATGCTAAAGCTCCAAAAAGTAAAAAGGTCTTCATCCATTTTTTCATGCAAACACTCCTAAACATTGTTGTAAAACCAAAATTCCCATACAGTAACTTATACCATATTGGAGGAAATAACACAATGAAGAATAGACAAGCAACTAATTGAGATTTAAAGGAAAAGTATAAAAAACTGGGTGAACTGCCCACCCAAATTAAGAAAGCCTACATATGATATAGCGACTAAAGAAAAGGAGGTCAACAAAATGAGTAACGGTTTTCACAGTGGATTTGCTCTTCTCGTTGTGTTGTTTATTTTGTTAATTATTGTAGGGGCTGCCTATATCTGCTAATAAGTGTAACCCATCCGGGATAAGGAAATTCATAAAATCGGGATACGTGCCTATTCGCACGGCCGGGCTAATGAATAGTATATGTTAGTCGGTAGTAAAGGAGGTGTCTGTATGGGTGGCGGCGGATACGCAGGAGGTTTTGCGTTAATTGTTGTGTTGTTCATCTTATTAATTATCGTAGGTGCAGCATGGCTATAAATTTCGATCGTGGAACTGGTTAATGAGAAAGGAGGGAACCTAGTATGTCAGGATCTGGAGTTTATGGAGGAGGCTTTGCGCTACTCGTAGTATTGTTCATCCTTCTCATTATTATTGGTGCAGCTTGGATTTACTAACCTGATAGGGAATACATGTAATCCCAAACACACAAAAGGAGAGAAGCGCAGCTGTCTCTCCTTTTTTTAGGCTATTTCAACTAAGCGTATAAGATTTCTACATAGGACGATAGTAAAAGTATCGTAATAGAAATGTTAATAAAACGAAACACTTTTGGCTGACGGTCTTCAGGGATCTCTTTTTGGATGCACAAAGAATTCGTCAATCGATTAATGGAGTATAGGATGAAAGCAGCGAAAAGTAGAAACATGGAGATCATCCTGAATTCCCCTCCTTTGATTCTATGAATTAACCATATCAAAACATAATAAAAAATGAAACTCTTGACCTTGTAGAAAGGCATCTTTTTCAAATATATGCCTTTCTTATTTTAGCTTATTCATTGAAAAACGCACCTTTTTCGGTTAGGTGCGTTACCTATTTTAAGCCATTTATTAATATTTCAAGAGAATCCTCGGTTTCATCAACTAGACAAGCTTTTGGCGTATGCGAAAGATTTTTGTAAAAGATAAAATCCTCAACACAAAGACCAGTGTGAAGAGCAATGAGTAAAACACCATAATGAAAATATTGAGGAAAAGACAAAGTAAAGACAATCCCGACCAAAGTAAGAATGACGAAAGGAAAAATTAAAGCGAGTTTATAAATATTTTTAGCAACTGGCTCATGTAATCTGAATTTTAATTGCCCTTTTTTATTTATGAATAATCGACATTTTCCCCCAAGGATTCGTAACGGCAAATAATGAAGTGCCTTATGAACCGGGTACAAAAGGATTAAAGCAAAAATAAAGAAGGCAAAATATTGGTCATTCAGACCTACACCGTCATGAAAAGCATGGGCAATTGAATATAAAACTATAAACGTAAGCAACATAGTTAAAAAAGAAGTAATGACCAGACGAAAAAAACCATCCTGACGTGATATCGGAATTGACTTCCAGCAGTGCATCATTGTTCACCTTTCTCATAGTTGTTGAAATATGAATGCCTAATTTAAAAGGTTCTATAACTCTTTAACATTTGGATTTTTAAAAAGGCAAGTTAAAACTTCTTTACATACTTTAAGCAATTTAGCTGACAAAATCAAGGTGTTTTTTTACTAAAAGTTAAAGAATGAATCACCAAATGCTGGGATCAACTATGACTATGAGAGTAGATACTGGATTATTAGAATTAATCATTAAAAAACTCTATATATCAAATTACAATTCTAGTAAGCTACTCCAATGAAACTGCTGCTTCTGTTTTCTTCTTTTCTTCTTTTTTCTTGAAACTTCCATCTTCTTCATAAAAATCATTTTCTAAGTTAGAAAATGATTTCTCAAAAATATCCATGAAGTCTTTTCCATAGATATTCCGAACAATAGCCATAACCTCTAAAACATCAGGATATTTCCCATACAGATTTCGTAATGGGAGAACTCCGTTATAAACAGAATTTTGTTCTGGATCATAATCATCCATTAGTTTCAACAGGATTTCTTCGCCTATTTCCGTAATTTGAACATATGTGTTCCTTTTGTCATTCTCTCTTTTTGAAAATGTTAATAAGCCACGCTCTTCTAATTTTTTTGAAAAATTAAAAGCTGTTGATACATGCATGACTCCGAACTTAGCTACATCTGAAATGGAAGCTCCGCCTAGATGATACGTAATCCATAATATGTGGTGTTCATTAATGTTTAAATCATAAGGCTTAATCCATTGCTGCCAGTCTTTTTCGACAGATTTCCAAAGGGCTTTGCATAATTGAGCAATTCTTTGTGAAAATAACATTGCTTCTTTTTTTGAACCAAATTGGTCTGCCATGCCATCACCTGCTTTTCTTCTTCTACTTAGTATTATTATGCCAGTAAAATGAATAGAAGGGAAGATAAAAAAATTCAAAAATTTAGTCTATTTTTGATAAACAGAACGTTCTAACCTTTTATATTGCTGCTGAATCTCTTCTATTTCCCTTCTAAAGTGGTCTAACTCAGGATCAATTGAGTGTCTCCATTTTTCAATCGATGGTTTGAGTTGGGTCTGAACGACATTTGCCGCTTTCTTACTTTCTGAGACTAGTTTTAAAACGTCTGTTCTAACATCTAGTGCTTTTTCTTGGATGTTTCTGAGGAGATTTCCCCATTCCTTTGTTTCCGTCTTTATGGATGAACGAATCGCCTTGCCAGAGCTTGGGGTGGTAAATAAAACCGTAACTCCGCCTAGGATTCCGCCAACAATCGCACCTGTTATTAATGATTTTAATTTCATGTGATCACCTCATATCTAGGTTATGTATTTTTTTTCTACAAAAAACAACAAAATCCTCTTTTAATTAGAAATTTTATAGTTCTTCATCCAAACGATGAATAAATTTTCGCAATAAAACATTATGAATGATGTTTCATGTCCATCGCAATTCATGCATATATATGAAAAAACTGCAGGTGATGCATTGTGGAATCTATATTTTGAGAGAGGGGGATTTCCTTGGCATTGATTACCGTACTTTTATTTTCGTTTAGTTTTCTATTATTTGCTACTACTATACATTTTACGGTGGTATTGAAAAAATCAAAAATGTATCCGCCAAAGGCGGTTATCCGCAAAAAAATACAAACCCTGAGTACCTTTGCTGTAGTCTCTTTATTGTTAGGTGTCATCCTCTTATATATACCGGCAGGATAACAGAACTAAATAAAAAAAGCCTAGGCTTTATTACGGCCTAGGCTTTGTCGCTTTATTTTTTTACAATTGCTTGCGTGGATGGTGTCTCGAATTGCAGGCGCTGTGTAAGCTTGCTGGCAATTGGATAAATAATAAACATAAGAATACTGTTAACCGCAACTGCCGGTAATACGATACCTACAGTTAATGCTAAAAATGCATCAGGTAATTCGAAAAAGATGAAAGCTGTTCCTAAAAAAATCATCCCTGATACGAATGTACCAATTGCAGTAAGAACAACTACCTTTGCTAGTTGTGCACCAATTTTTCTTAAAGCCATTAATAATCCAAAAAAGATAAAGGCTGTAAGGAATTTATCAACTATATTTGGAATTTGTCCAGCTGGGAATCCAGTCGTTAATGCAGAAAGGATTCCGGAAGCAAGCCCCAATAATACAACATTTCCGACTCTAGGAAAGAGGATTATCCCCAAAAACATCATAGTCAATAACATATCTGGCTTCATACTGCCAAGTGATGGCGGAATAATTAAGTGTAACGCAGCTCCCATAGCCATAAACAACGCAAGCAAAACAAGTTCTTTCGTTTTCATTTTCTCATCTCTCCTCGTCTAAACTGTTCTTTTCTCTGTCTCCTATAGTACCCTTATGGTCTATAGCGAGATTTTTCTTAGTATATCATAAGTCCTGCGGTTTGGAAATGTTCAAATAATTTATGCATTACTGTTCTTAAGCTGCTGACTAATTTCGCTTGCAATCGTCTGCAATTTTTCACCGGTATATTCATTTTGATGGGACTTCCAAACGGCACCAAAGCCATCGCCTTTTCCATAACGCGGAATGATATGCATATGGAAATGAAAAACAGACTGACCTGCATCCTCACCATTATTATTTAAAAGGTTAAGACCGATTGGCTGATAGGCTTCTTTAATGGCATTTGCAATCGAAGGAACAACTTCAAATATTTGCTTAGCAATTTCAGGAGTTAGTTCAAATACATTTTCTTTATGTACTTTTGGCACAACCAGTGTATGACCCTTTGTAACCTGGCTGATATCAAGGAAGGCTAAAACATGCTCATTTTCAAAAACTTTAGCACCTGGGATTTCCCCATTGATGATTTTACAAAAAATGCAATCATTCACAGCGGGACAACTCCTTCTCTTTTTGGAATATTGTACCACAATGAAGAAGGTGAAAAAAGTTTCAGGCCGTACAAAATAAAAGAAGGCGAAATCCTCGAATTGGATTTCGCCCCTTGAAGGGGACCTGCGGTTTGAAAACCTCATATATTTTCTTTAACAAACACCCCATTTTCGAATGTGTCTTAGCTTGCCTGGTTAGAGTGTAACAAAGCTCAAGATCATATGATCTTTAAAGCTTACAGTGGTTGTATCTTTGATAAACACCCCATTTTGAATGTGTCATTCTATCATGCTGGCGCTATCTAATTTTCCACTCTCCGTGCAAAACGACCATCCCCTTATATAGAACAATCCTAAAGCGGTTTTGTTCAAAGGTGTTGACGTATATGACTTTCAGGTTGCTATCCCCTTCATCAATTAGAATGCACATTTTGTATCGATACATAACTGGAAAACGGGACCAGTTAGGGGAATTGATTGTATTGTTCTTCATACGAAATATTAATTGCGGGAATAATCGCGTTCAAAACTGATTCAGGTCGCCGCTCGAAAAAGAGTAGCTCAAATATTATAATTTTTCTCAAATAAACTAAACAACAAGAACTAACAATTCAGCAGCAGAGCCAAAATTACTTCCAGCACACTGCCCTAAAACAGATAAAATTAGTCTTTTTTATGTAAAATTTGGTACGATATAGGTAAAGAAAAGAAAGCTTGGAGGAAACGACATGTCTTTACTTAGTGTGAAACAGTTGACGGGGGGCTACACGAGAAAGCCCGTTATTCATGATATAGACTTTGATGTTAATGAAGGTGAACTGGTTGCCTTAATCGGTTTAAATGGAGCCGGAAAGAGTACAACTATTAAGCATATTATTGGATTATTGGAGCAGCAAAAAGGGTCGATTACATTAGATGGGATTACGATCAACCAAGATACGGAAGCATACCGCAAGAAATTATCATATATTCCTGAAACGCCTGTATTGTATGAGGAGTTAACACTGGAGGAGCATTTTGCCCTGACCTCGATGATGTACGGGATTGATGAAAGGGAGGCTGACTCTCGGAAAGAGGCGCTTTTAAAAGAGTTTCGGATGGAGAAACGGCTCGAATGGTTCCCTGCCCATTTTTCAAAGGGAATGAAGCAAAAGGTCATGATTATGTGTGCCTTTTTAGTCGAGCCGAAGCTATATATTATTGATGAGCCGTTTGTCGGGTTAGATCCAATCGCGATTCAGTCGCTGCTTAATTTACTGTCAAAAGAAAAACAAAAGGGCGCTGGTATTTTGATGTCGACACATATTTTGGCAACCGCAGAACGGTATTGTGATCGCTTTATTATCATACATAATGGCAAAATTATAGCAAAGGGTACGTTAACTGAGTTGCGGGATTTTTGCGGAATGCCCAATGCGACTTTAGATGATATGTATTTATATTTAACAAAGGGACAGGATTCAAATGAATAGTCAAAAGCTATGGAATGAGCGATTCCAGGGACATTTAAAGGATTATCAGAAATATTTACGATATATGTTTAATGATCACCTATTAATTGTACTTCTATTTGTAATTGCAGGCGGTGCACTCCAATACCAAGCTTGGCTTCAAACGATTGAAGCTGATTTTCCCGCAGCTGTCATTTTGGCCGTCATTCTTCCGTTATTAATAACGAGAAGCCGAACCGCAACTTTTCTGCATGAGGCAGATCAGGCATTTTTACTGCCGGCTGAGACGCGTATGCGTACCTATTTTTGGCGTTCCGGGATCTATAGTTTTATCATTCAGTCAATAGCTTTAATGGTGCTGCTTTTCGTTTTATTTCCGATGTACAGCCAAGTAGATGGATTGCAGTCCTACATAACGATTTTACTTTTCATCCTCGTCTTAAAGGCCATGAATCTTTGGCTGCGCTGGATGGTCATGAAAGAAAGGGGAGCAGTACGAACCTATAGCCCAATTGTACGATACTTAGTAAATGCAACTGTTTTATATTTTTATTTGGAAGCTGAATACATCTTTACAATCATACTATTCATAATCCTGGTTATTTTGATAACAGTGGTATACACAAATACACGGAATAAGCTGCTAAAATGGGATGAGCTCATCCAGGATGATACACAAAGAACTTATCAGTTTTATCGATTCGCTAATATGTTTACCGATGTTCCAAAATTAAAGAGCCGTGTGAAACGAAGACGAATTCTTGATTTTCTCCTCCCGGCTAAAACTGTGAAAAATAATGGATATCTTTATTTGTTTTCACGGACGTACGTAAGATATGGGGATTATTTTGGCTTAACAATTCGACTTTCTGTTATCGGCTTTCTCGTAAGTTTTCTGCTAGAAACAGAATGGTCGATGCTTGCAGCCACTTTTATAACCATTTATTTAACTGGATTTCAGCTCGTCCCTTTATTTAAACAGAATGCTCATCTTCTTTGGGTGAGACTCTACCCGGTTCAAGCAAAAGTGAGGATTCAATCCTTTATCCGATTTTTAACAACCGTTCTTTTGGTGCAGCTCATCATTTTATCTAGTGTGTTTTTATTGCATCAGAAATGGGTCTTTTTCGCAATTAGTGTCATAGCAGGTTATCTTTTTATCTTTTTCTTCATGAAGCACTATATTGAAAAAAGAATTCAAAAAGGGTAACGCTTATAACCTATTGAGGCAGGGGGGAAGTACCATGACCGAATATGAACAGCGTGCTCTTTCTGAACTTGAATTCTGGAAAATCAAACAAACTAACAAAACAAGTTCATTGAATCGGGCTGCCAAACGAGTACAAGCTAAAATAAATGAATGGATTCCAAAGAAAGTTCATGCGGTAATCACGGAAAGCATTAAGGGAATGGTCCAAACCGCTCTGGCAGGTTCAAGCATCAAAAGTATGGAACCGCTTGTTGGGGAGGAGCTTGAGCTAAGAGAGAAACTGGCGCTTGAAAAAGTAGAGGTCTATAAAAAAGCAGCTGCTATTGAAGGATCGGGAACTGGCGCGGGAGGAATATTCTTGGGATTGGCTGATTTCCCGTTGCTTCTGACGATCAAACTAAAGTTTTTATATGATGTATCTAGTATTTATGGGTATGATCCAAAAGAATACGAAAACCGCATCTACATCTTATATGTATTTTTATTAGCGTTTTCGAGCGATGAAAAAAGAAAGGAAACATTAGCTCTATTAGAAGATTGGGAAGCTAAAAAGGAAGAACTGATTCAGCTGGACTGGCAAACCTTCCAGCAGGAATATCGAGATTATCTAGATATTAAAAAACTGCTGCAACTCGTCCCTGGAATTGGGGCGGTTGTAGGTTTTTATGTAAATTATCAATTACTCGATCAGTTAGGTGAAACGGCTAAATTTGCTTATCGAATGAGATATTTTAGGGTCTGACCCCCGTTAGGAGGTGCAGACCCTATTTTTAATTCGAAACTTCCACTTTTTCTTCTTGGTGAGCGTGGATTGCAGCAGACCCTAACGTTTTAGCCGCAATTAACATTGCTTTTTCATTAAAATCAAAACGCGGGTGATGGTGCGGAAATGCTGTTTCAACACCATCTGGCTTTGCTCCAGTGAAGAAGAAGGTTCCTCTTACATGCTGCAGGTAGTAGGCAAAATCTTCGCCTCCCATATGTGGTTCCGTTTCTTCTACGGTAAGTACTTCAGGGATTTGTTTTGCAAGTTCAACTAAGTATTCGGTTTCTTTTTCATGGTTCACAACTGCTGGATAACCGCGGTTGTAGTCATATACGTATTCACTTTTATTAGCGAGGCAAACTCCTTTAAGAATTGTTTCGATTTCTTCTTCAATTTGATCGCGTACGGCTTCATTAAAGGTACGTACTGTTCCTGCCAGTTTTGCTTTATCGGCTATGACATTAAAAGCATTTTCGGCAACAAATGAACCAACCGTTACAACACCTGATTCAATCGGGTTGACACGTCTTGCAACAATTTGCTGAAGATGCACAACTAATTGTGACGCAGTGACGATTGCGTCTCTGGTTCGATGAGGCTGAGCTCCATGTCCGCCTTGACCTTGGATTGTGATTTCAAATCTGTCGGCAGCTGCCATTACTGGTCCAACCCGGTATTGAATAGTTCCAAGAGGCTCTGAAGACCATAGATGAGTTCCAAAAATAACATCAACGCCTTCTAAGCAGCCGTCTTCAATCATACTAATCGCTCCGCCTGGCGCATATTCTTCAGCGTGCTGGTGAATTAGAACATATTCCCCTTCAAGCTCATCTTTCAGTTCATGAAGGACCTTGCCTAATACTAAGAGTGTCGCTGTATGTCCATCATGACCGCATGCATGCATGACACCTGGAACTGTCGATTTATAAGGGACATCTTTTTCGTCTTGGATTGGGAGAGCGTCAAAATCAGCGCGTAAGGCAACCGTTAATCCAGGTTTTGCTCCCTTAATTCTTGCGACAACACCATTTCCGCCTACATTCCCTTTCACTGAAACGCCAAGTTCACGATAATAGTTTTCTATATATTTGGCAGTCTCAAATTCTTTAAATGAAAGCTCAGGATGCTGATGCAGGTATCGTCTGATTGAAACCATTTCATCGTAGTATTGTTCAAGCTTCTGAAACAAATTGGTTTCCATTTGTTTCCCCCCCTCATAATTTCAAATAATTATAGCATGTTGTCGGAGTTTTTAGAAGATAACAAATAGAGCTTGATATTTTTCTAGCAAAACCATTTAATAAAAATTAAGGAAAAGGGGGAGAAGCTCATTGGATAAAGAAAAAACCTGGAATGTACTTTATTTACTTACCATTCCAGCCATGATTGTGTTTATCTGGATGTATTCAATTGCCAAGCAGCCAGAGCTTACCGCATTTGATTCAGTTATTTTTAATATAGTGGACTCGATTTCTAGTGAAGGTCTTTTAACTTTTGCAGAAAATATAACGATAGTGGGTTCTAAACTAATCATTGGCGGGGGCGCTTTTCTGCTCTTGCTTTGGGTATGGTTTATGCGAAAAAATTATTTAGGCATCGCTATACTTGTTCTTGGTGTCGCAGGCAGTAATTTCCTAAAAAACTTAATTAAAGAATGGGTTGGACGCGAAAGACCTGAGTCAGCTGTGATCATAGAAGAAGAGTTTGCTTTTCCAAGCGGTCATGCCATGGTATCCATCTGCTTTTACGTGTTACTGGCATTTTTTATAGCAAAAGAGTTTAAATCTAGATCTGCGAAACTAATGATTTATGCAAGTAGTCTTCTGATTTCATTCGTTTCGGGAATGAGCCGAATCATTCTTCATGTTCATTATCCTTCAGATGTAACTGGGGGATATGCCTTAGGATTTGTTTGGTTAATGTTTTGTTTATATATCTATAGGACGTTTGCAGGAAGGTTTCCGAAAAAGGAAAACTAGCTTCAGAAAGTTGTGTTGCATCTTAAAAGAGAGTAAAGTGTTTATCATTACATAAAAAATTTGCCAGGAAAGGGTGAAGAAGGTGTCACTTGACAGTGTAAAGGCACATTTTAGACAGTGGAATCGGGAACAGGATATTATGGAATTTGAGACATCAAGTGCTACGGTTGAACAGGCAGCTGACACCATTGGCGTCCTCCCTGCCCGCATTGCAAAGACACTATCCTTTAGAGGAGAAGACGATAAGGCGATTTTAATTGTTGCAGCTGGTGATGCCAAAGTCGATAACAAGAAATTCCGTCAAGTTTTTGGTTTTAAGGCCCGTATGCTCACGCCAGATGAAGTGTTAGAAAATACCGGGCATATGATTGGCGGTGTCTGCCCGTTTGGTTTGAAGAAAGATTTGGACGTCTACCTCGATGTCTCGCTGCGGCGCTTTCAGACGATTTTTCCTGCATGCGGCAGTACCAACTCTGCCATTGAATTGACGATAGACGAACTTTACGAATATTCATCTGCCAAAGGTTGGATTGATGCTTGTAAAGGATGGGAAGAGGGAGCAGAGACTCAAGAAAAGGTATCTGCAGATTTAGCTTAATAAAAAATCGAAAAAAGTGTACAAGGCTCAAAAGGATTCTTTTGTACACTTTCTTTATTGCTCTCTAATTTACGTGTTTTCACCTGACTAAGGGGCTAGCCCAATTTTCTTTACGGACATTGGTTCCGCTATTTGCTGCAAAACCAGGGATTTTTAAAAAAATAGGACACTGGTTCCGTTATCATGTCAAAAACAAGCGATTTTTGATTGGATTTCGGTAAATAACGGATCGTATGTCCTATAATTTTTCAAAACTGAGTTTTTTTGAGAAATAGCGGAATGTATGTCCTTTAACATATGGGATGTGGCAACTACCGGGGTTTTACGGATATTGGATCGCCTCCAAATTTCGGAACAACGATTACGATAATGTGTAATACCTAATGTTTTCGTTTATTGATGATTTTTTAGAACATAGCGGGCAGTATGTCCTTTTAGAAATATGTTAGATTAAGAACATCGTCACAATAGTTGTAACAACTAAACCAATCGTCACAGGAAGTAAATTTCTTCGCGCTAATTCGAATGGGTCAACATTACAGATGGCTGCTGCCGGAATGAGTGCCCATGGGACAAGGGTTCCGCCCCCTACCCAAATCGCTGAAATTTGACCAAGTGCTGTTAAAGTAGGGGCGCCGCCATCAATCGATGCAGAGAAGATACTTGCGATCGAGCCAGCCAGAGATATTCCCGAAAAACCCGATCCATCTAAACCGGTTATCGCCCCTACAGCTGTTAAAGTAATCGCTCCAATTTCTTTCGTTAATGGTACAAGGTAGGCTAACCCAACACCAAGATCGTTAACAATACCGTTAGAGGTTTTCGGTAAATAATCACCTATAATTGTCTGGAATCCCGCATCTCCCAGATAAAAAAACGCTGCAATAGGGATCACAGGCCCAAAGACTCTGAAGCCAAATTGGAAGCCTTCTATTAAATAGGAAGTTGTTTTTTCAAGTCCTTTGTCTTTGTAACTTATAAGTGTAATTAAAAGTAAAATAAAGATCGATGTTCCACCCACAAGGGCTGTAGCGTCACCGCCAGTCAAATCAAACTGAAACATCGCCCATACATCTAAGGCGAAAAGAATCGGAATTAAAAAGGCAAATAGCTTCTTTATATTATCTGATAAAAGCCCGCTCTTAACACTTTTCTCTGTTTCAAATGATTCCTGATCCTCACCTGTGAGCTTTAGCTTTCCTAGTCTCATATCCCTTTTAAGAAAAATAAAGGCGGTAATAGTTGTGACTATCCCCATCACAATGACTAAAGGAATACTGGCATTGATCACCTCTTGAACCTCTAATCCTGCCGCATCTGCCGTAAGCTTTGGTGCTGCCTGTATAATAAAGTCTCCAGAAAGGGCAATCCCGTGACCAAAAAGGTTCATCGCCATCGCAACGCCTAAAGCGGGCAAACCGACGCGAATGGCTACAGGTAAGAAGACAGCGCCAATTAGAGCAACTGCAGGGGATGGCCAGAAAAACCACGAAATCAGCATCATCACAATGCCAATGGTCCAGTAGGCGAGCGAGGGATTACGAATCAATTTGGTAAAAGGAGAGATCATCACATCATTGATTTCTGTATCAGTAAGTGTTTTACTCATGGCTACAATAATAGAGATAACGAGAATCGTTGGCAGAAGCTCCTTGATTGCATAGGTGAATCCATTAAAAATGCTCATGACAGAAGTTGTAACTTCTCCAGTTGCGGATAAGGCAATTAAGAAAATCCCAATTATACAGACTAGTGTTGTATCCCGTCTTTTCACCATAAAGCCGATGATTATTGCGATAAAAGCAACATAGATCCAATGAATCGCAGTCATTTCAACACCCATATTATTACCTCCTCATCATGAATTGGGTGTTCCAGAAGTATTACAGAATATGTACAGCAGGAGTAATGGGTGAATGACTATCCGTCTCGAGACGGAAATCAAGTTCGACCTCAAGGATGTTTATTTTTTACTAGCTTCCTAGTAAACTACTTATAACTAGGAAAGATAGAAGGGAAATGTGGAATATATGAGGCTGTTTCCATTAGTTTTATTAGGAATAGGAGTTATTTTGCTCCTTGTTAATTTCGGTGTCATTTCCTTGGAAATAAAGGAGATTTTTGTCGTAATTTTTCCTTTTTTCATTTTATTAATCGGTGTAAAGTGGCTGTATAGTGGAATAAAAAGATCCTCCTTGTTTTTAGTTCTGTGCGGAGGGTTCGCTTCCATCTTTTCAGCTTTGTTAATCCTTGATCTGTTCGGCATCTATGAATTTGCCTTTTCAGACGGGTATAAACTTTGGCCAATCCTGTTGATATTGCTCGCGATATGGATGCTCGGCAGTAATAAAAGACCAAAAGTAAAAGTTGAAAAAGGTGGCAAAAGTAAACAGGAGAGTCAAAGCTCTGAAAGAAAAAGCAAATCTGAAAAAGTTGATTCAATAAAAGATAAGTCCGACACAATCGGCGATGAATTCGATCATAGTGTAGATGAATTTGACATAATCGGTAATGAATTTGAAGCGATGGGCGATGAATTTGACAAACTGGGGGAAGAGATGGAGGACCTTAGTGACAAGATTAACCGAGAGGTTCGGGAAAAATTAAATAATATCAAAATCGATATCTCTAAATCAAATGACAGCCCTGGAAAAAAGGTAAGCATTCAAGTTGGCAGAGATGAAATTGATCATATGAAAGAACAAGCTGTTAAAACTTTCGGAGTATCTCATATGGCAATGAAGGAACCTAATTGGGAGTTAACCCCGTTAAACCTTAAATCAACCGTTGGAGATTATTATTTTGATTTTAGCAAGGCGTATATCCCAGATGCAGAAATAGATATTACGATTAAGACATGGGTCGGAGATATCAAAATGATAGTTCCTGACGATATTCCGATTAAAGTGGATACGAAAATGACCTTTGGTGATGTAAAAGTAATGGGAAACTATTGGGGCGGAAATTGCAGCTATACCTCCACTAATTATGATGATGCCACAAGAAAGCTAAATATTAAGATTAAAAGCTGGGTTGGGGATGTTCGAATTGAAAGAGTATAGAAGCCTGAATATAAACAAAGGTGTTAGAGGATTATTATTTCAAGAGTTTACAAGAATGGCAGTAACTGCGAGTCTTTGTATTTTTGCGGAGATTCAGCTTTACTTATTGATATCCAGAAGCGGGAAGAATTTTTTAATTGATTCCTTATGGATCTCATTTTTAGCAGTCATAACCATATTTCTGTTTTCGTTTTACTATACGTTCCGTTCCTCATCACTTGTTAAAAAACAAACGGATGATTTATCAACATACGTAACCCAGCTTAGGAGAGGAAAATGGAAAGAAAGACTGCATTGGCAAGATGAAAATGAGTTTTCAATTATTGCAGAGGATTTAAATGCATTGGCAGAGCATATTGAAGAGCAAGTTGATACTTTGCAGCGTTTAGCAGAAGAAAAGTCTATTTTAGCTCAGCAAGCACAAACTGCTGCGGCCATTGAAGAAAGACAAAAGATTGCCCGTGATCTTCATGATTCGATCAGTCAGCAGCTGTTTGCCTTAACGATGCTCTCTTCAGCTGCGCTTAAAGGGGAACGTACCAGGGAAGATCTGCTGGATTCCTTGAATGAAATTTCAAAAATATCGGCTCAATCCCAGCTTGAAATGCGTGCACTCCTGCTGCATCTTCGCCCGATACAGCTTGAAGGGGAATCATTAAGTGATGCTACGATTAAGCTTCTTCGTGATATTCAGCAAAAATTCCAGATAAAATGTCAGGCCAGTATTGATGAAGTTCCGCCATTGCCTCAAGCAGTAGAAGAGCATTTGTTCCGGATTATCCAAGAGGCTATTACTAATATTTTAAGACATTCTGGAGCCACCCATTTAAAGTGTCAATTAACAGAAAGAGGCGATTCCATTTATGTCTATATTGCTGACAATGGTATGGGTTTTCAATTAGATTCGGCAAAGGCTGGATCTTACGGTCTCTCTACGATGAAAGAAAGGTGTGAGGAAATAGGCGGGATATTTACCGTCCGGTCTATTCCTGAAAAAGGAACTTATATTGAAGTATTGGTTCCAATCAAAAGGGGTGAATACATTGAATCCAATTAAGGTAATGGTAGTCGATGACCACGATTTGGTTCGTAAAGGAATTTTATCTTATTTAAGAACAGATTCTGATTTTCAAATAGTAGGAGAAACGGATAGCGGAAACAAAGCAGTATCTCTTGTTGAACAAGTAAATCCAGATGTCATCCTGATGGATTTAGTCATGGAGGATGGTGATGGCATTAGTGCGACTAAGAGGATTATTGAAAAACTCCCGCAAGTCAAAATTATCATTTTAACAAGCTTTTATGATGATGAAAAAGTTTTTCCGGCAATCGAAGCTGGGGCTTTTAGCTACTTGCTGAAAACAGCTAAAGCTGAAGAAGTGGTGGAAACGGTGAAAAAGGCTTATAAAGGTGAACCAGTGATTGAAACAAAGGTGGCATTTAAGCTATTGAATAGAGTCCGCAAAACGGACCCAAAACCTCATGATTCGCTGACAGAAAGAGAACTCGAGGTGCTTAGTTGTTTAGGAGACGGTCTGACGAACCAAGAAATCAGCGATGAGCTATTTATTGGGATAAAAACCGTTAAGACTCATGTAAGTAATATATTAAGTAAGCTCGGCGTCCAAGATCGAACACAAGCCGCGATCTACGCAAACCGAAACGGACTTGTTAGGTAAGAGTAATTCGTAACGCATAAGCAGAGGCAGGCATTAACCCTTCTCTGCCGGCAAAGTATATTGAGAGAGATAAGAGGGGCCAGAGAAAATCTTCTGCACGGAAGAAGGACCATCCAGGCTCTCTTGTTTTTCGTGCGCCTGGGCAAAAGATGCAGACTCTTTCCACTGAAGAAAAGCTGATTCTTTTTCCCACAAGGTAAAAACGATATAGGTATCGCCTGCTGCAGGACGAAGAAGGCGAAAGACTTTAAATCCTGGTTCTTTTTCAATCATTTTCACGTGAGTTTTAAAACGGTATTCAAAGATAGGGTGTCCTTCTTCTGTGACAGGGATATGATTCATCACGGCAAAACCTGATTGTTCCAAAGTACCTGCAGCTTCAATGACTTCATATTTGCGCCCGGATTTAAAAATGGAAGACCCTTCTGTTTCATAATAAAGCAGAGCAGTCTTAGGATTTAGCATTAAATACATCTGCTGTTCTGCATGTTTCTTTTTTAATGAAGCCAGATATTCATATGTTCCATTGGTCATATAAACAAACATCTAACATCCCCCTATTGTTTAAACAGCTATTCCCATACTCTTCAAAATGATAAAAGAAAAAGGCAATTTCATGACAATCCCACAGTAATAGTATACAACTTAGGAAAAATGCCTTATATTGAAAAGCGAAATCTATTACATACTTATTTTACACATATATTATTTTTTCTTTTATTTACATTGTATTACAATGTTTATTAGTGAAAAAGAAAGGCGTGACTTTAGCCATGATTACCAATGATTCATTATTGAAAGCAGCAAGAGGTGAAAAAACGACACACGTTCCTGTTTGGTATATGAGACAAGCAGGAAGATCTCAGCCGGAATATCGTGCCCTAAAAGAAAAGTATTCTTTATTTGAGATTACACACAACCCTGAATTAGCTGCATATGTAACACGTCTGCCTGTAGAAAATTACGGGGTAGATGCGGCCATTTTGTATAAAGATATTATGACACCACTGCCAGGAATGGGCGTACATGTGGAAATTAAAAATGGAATCGGACCTGTCATTGATAACCCAATTCGTTCTTTGCAAGACATCGAACGCCTGCAGCCCCTGCAGCCAGAGGAGCATGTACCTTACATATTAGAAACGATTCGGCTGCTGACCAAAGAACAGTTAACGGTTCCATTAATCGGGTTTGCGGGTGCACCGTTTACTTTGGCGAGCTATATGATTGAAGGCAGACCATCGAGAGACTATATTAAGCTAAAATCATTCATGTATAGTGAACCAACAGCATGGTTTGCTCTGATGGACAAGCTGAAAGACATGACAATTACGTATCTAAAGGCCCAGATTAAGGCAGGGGCAAGCGCCCTGCAAATCTTTGACTCCTGGGTTGGGACGCTTAACCGTCAGGACTATCAGTATTTTGTTAAACCAGTTATGTCTGACATCTTTGCCAACCTTCAGGAAGAAAATGTTCCGATGATTTATTTTGGAGTAGGGGCCAGTCATTTAGTTCAAGAATGGAATGAACTTCCTGTTGATGTGATTGGCTTGGATTGGCGCATGCCGATTAGGGAGGCAAGAGCCATGGGAATTAAGAAAGCGATCCAAGGGAACCTGGATCCGACTTTATTAGTAGCTCCTTGGCCTGTTCTTGAAGAAAAAGTAAAAGAAATTTTAGACTCAGGGTTAGAACAGCCAGGATATATCTTTAATTTAGGCCATGGTGTATTTCCTGAGGTACAGCCGGATACGTTAAAAAAATTGACACAGTTTATTCATGACTATTCAAGTGAAAAACTAAATAAATAAGTATATGATAAATTATATGAAGCAAAAAAAGGTGTGAACAAAATGACAAAAAAGAAGATGGGTCTACTTGTAATGGCATATGGTACCCCTTATAAAGAAGAAGACATCGAACGCTATTATACTCATATCCGCCATGGAAGAAGACCATCGGATGAACAGCTAGAAGACTTAAAAAGCCGTTACCGTGCAATCGGCGGGCTATCTCCATTAGCTAGCATTACGGAAGAACAGGCTGCAAAACTAGAAGAGCACTTAAATTCATTTCAAAACGAAATCGAATTTAAAGCATATTTAGGATTGAAGCATATCGAGCCATTTATTGAAGATGCAGTTGAACAAATGCACAAAGATGGAATTGAAGAAGCAGTTAGCCTTGTGCTGGCTCCGCATTTTTCTACTTTTAGCGTTAAATCCTACAATCAGCGTGCAAAAGATACGGCAAAAAAACTTGGCGGTCCATCCATTGTTTCAGTGGATAGCTGGTATGATGAACCTAAATTTATTAAATACTGGGCGGACCGTGTGAAAGACGTTTATGCACAAATGGACGAAGCAGAGAAAGTGAAAGCCGCTCTTATAGTATCTGCACATAGTTTGCCGGAGAAAATCCTTCAATACGGAGATCCATATCCTGAGCAATTAGCATTAACGGCTAAGATGATCGTTGAACAAGCCGGTGTTAAAAACTATGCGGTTGGCTGGCAAAGTGCTGGTCAAACACCGGAACCATGGCTTGGTCCGGATGTTCAGGATTTAACAAGAGAATTATATGAAGAAAAAGGATATCGCTCCTTCGTTTATATTCCGGTCGGATTTATTGCGGAGCACTTAGAAGTTCTTTATGATAACGATTATGAATGTAAAGTCGTTACTGAAGAACTAGGGGCTAAGTATTATAATAGACCTGAGATGCCAAATACAAATCCTGAATTTATTGATGCGCTGGCAACTATTGTTTTAAAAAAATTAAACAAAGCTTAAAATCGAAAAACTGTGTATTATGAATGAATATGTGTTTATTATGATTCTTTTTGACCCCGCGTATGATAGCCGGGGTTTTTCTTTTTTATAGAGGATTCTGCTGTTGCAAATAGAAAATATAAGTGAGCCATTAAAATTCGCTGAGAGGATTGATTAAAATGTACCAAACGATTCAAGGCTTTCTCAGATCTTGGAAACATGAGGCACGTTCTACACACCGAATATTGGAGAGTTTAACAGATGAATCACTAAAACAAGAAGTAACGCCTAATGACCGTACGCTTGGAAGAATTGCCTGGCATATTACTATAACGATTCATGAAATGATGTCACGGACCGGATTGAAATTTGAAGCTCCTGATGATCATGCACCTGTTCCAGCAACAGCTAAAGAAATTGCTGATACATATAAGAAGGTGAATGAAGCTTTTATAGAGGCGATTCAAACACAATGGACGGATCCTTCCTTAAAGGAAATGAGTGATATGTATGGAGATCAGCAGCCGAATGGTATTTTCTTAATGGTTCTCATTAACCATCAAATTCATCATAGAGGTCAAATGACGGTTTTAATGCGGCAAGCTGGATTACAGGTGCCAGGCGTGTATGGGCCAGCGCGTGAAGACTGGAGTAAAATGGGGATGGAGGCACCTGCCATCTAAGCTATAAGTGAATAAAAAAATTAGGGGCTGTTATCTTTTTTAGATGACAGCCCTCTATACTTATATTGAAGGCATTGAAGGTGAAAAAAAGGAGCTATTGCTGATTAAGCTTGGTGAACCTGCAGGCAATCGTCGCAAATATTGCCATAGCACTCATGCTGTTCATCAATTGTTTTCCCGCAGGATTGACACTCTTTTTTCGGCAATGAACGGAAGAACTCAAGAACATTTTGCAGCATCATGGATCCCTCTTTTCGGTTTGATCGTTTATATTATATTGTATTATAACAGTTTAAAATATGCACCATTGTTTTAATACAATTTTCGATTATTTTTTAACCAAAAATAAAGAATTGATTGACGTTAGAGTTGCATTGATGCAGAAAAAACCGTTATTTTGTACAATAGGAGAATAGGATTCATTTCTAAAAATGGAGTGATGATATGGAACTTACTGTTGTTGGGTTTCGCGGCGGATATCCTGGAAAAGATGAAGCCACCTCGGGTTACATATTAGAAGAAAATGGATTTCGTTTATTAATGGACTGTGGCAGTGCTGTTATATCACACTTGCAAAGATATATACAGCCTGAGGAATTAGATGCTGTGATTGTTTCGCACTATCATGCGGACCACGTAGCAGATATAGGGATTCTTCAGCATGCCAGATTGATCCAATCCTTTTTAGGAAAACAGATGCCGAACTTGCCGATTTATGGCCATCAAGAGGATATGGCTGAATTTCAGGAGTTAACATATAAGCAGATAACAAAAGGAATCGCTTACGACCCTAATTCTAAGCTGCAAGTTGGACCTTTTTCGATTACTTTTTTACGGACCAATCATCCAGTTTCATGCTTTGCGATGAGAATCGAAGCTGGCGGTAAAGCGCTTGTCTATACAGCTGATACTTCCTTTAAGGAAGAATTTATTGATTTCAGTAAAGCTGCTAATTTATTGGTCTGCGAATGTAATCTTTATAAGGGGCAGGATGGAAAAGCGGCGGGTCATATGACAAGTGAGGAAGCCGGAAACTTAGCAGCAAAGGCTGGAGTCGGTTCATTAATTCTGACCCATTTACCCCATTATGGAGATGTGTCACAGCTGGTACAGGAAGCAAAAGAGAATTATAATGGACCTGTTGCCTTAGCCCATAGCGGACTTCAGGTAACGCTTTAGAAAAGAGGAGGAAACATCGATGTTATTTATTGATAATCAGGGAATTACAGATCCTAGAATAAACCTTGCGATTGAGGAATACGCACTTAAACACTTAGATATTAATGAATCATATCTCTTGTTTTACATAAATCGTCCATCCATTATTATTGGGAAAAACCAAAATACGATTGAAGAGATTAATACCGAATATGTAGAAAAAAATAATATAATCGTTGTCCGCAGATTATCAGGCGGCGGTGCTGTCTATCATGATTTAGGAAATTTAAATTATAGCTTCATTACAAAAGATGACGGCAACAGTTTTCACAATTTCCAAAAATTCACTCAGCCCGTGATTGATGCATTAAAAACAATGGGTGTCAATGCACAGCTGAGCGGCCGCAATGACATTGAGGTAGAAGGCAGAAAAATCTCCGGGAACGCCCAATTCTCGACAAGAGGACGCATGTTCACACATGGAACATTACTGCTTAACTCTGAAATTGAAAATGTCGTATCAGCCTTAAAAGTGAAGAAAGAAAAAATTGAATCAAAAGGCATTAAGTCAATCCGAAGCAGAGTCGCCAATATCTCCGAATTTTTAGCTGAGCCAATTACAATGGAAGAGTTTCGCTCAAAACTTCTTTCTTATATTTTTAATGGACAAGAAGAAATTCCTGAGTATAAACTCACCGAAAAAGACTGGGAAAAGATTAATGAAATCTCAAAAGATCGCTATCAAAATTGGGATTGGAACTTTGGAAAATCTCCAGCCTTTAACATGCAGCACTCTCACCGTTTCCCGGTAGGAACCATCGAATTCAGACTTGAAGTCAATAAAGGAATCATTGAAAACTGTAAAATCTACGGAGACTTCTTTGGAGTGGGCGATGTATCAGACATCGAAAACAAGCTAAAAGGTACTCGCTACGAAAAGTCCGCCATTGAAGAAGCACTGCAAGAAGTTGATCTCAAGCATTACTTCGGTAATGTAGAAAAGTACGATTTGTTAAACTTGATTTATTAATATTTTTTGACTCTGTGTCCTATGAGGGGCGCAGAGTTTTTTATTTTTACTGAGCTGTCGAAGTGCAACAATGTACTTAAAATAGTATGTAACCCGAGCAAGACGGCACATAAACGGTGCGGAGTGGCACATAAACGAAGCGGAATGGCACATAACCCGAGCAAGACGGCACATAAACGGTGAGGGACGGCACATAAACGGAGCAAGACGGCACATAAACGAAGCGGGACGGCACATAACCGGAGCAAGACGGCACATAACCCGAGCAAGACGGTACATAAACAGAGCAAGACGGCACATAACCCGAGCAAGACGGCACATAAACCGCGAGAAACGGCACTTAAACATCCAGGACCTTTAATGCAACAATCCCAACAAAATCCAGTACCCCACACTCTGCTGCCAGCAACGTTTACATAATGCCCCACTTATTTATTCATTAGACAGATATATCCTTCACTCATTTAAAACTCCCCATAAAAATTTCAAAAACCACACTCATATCTATCATGAAAACCCTTACATAACAATACATATAGGACAAAAGGGTGAAGGAGGGACTAGATGTGAATATTTTACTCATTTGTGCGGCTGGGATGTCAACCAGTTTACTCGTAACAAAAATGCAGAATGTCGCCAAAGAAAAAGATGTGAAGGCAACTATCTGGGCAGTGTCTGCAGGAGAAGCAAAGGATCATTTAGACAAGGCAGATGTTGTTTTATTAGGGCCGCAAGTGAGATACAAGCTGGCTCATTTTAAAAAAGAGGGGGAACAAAGGGGAATTCCAGTCGATGTCATTAATCCGGCCGATTATGGGCGTGTCAATGGAGAAGGGGTTTTAAACTTTGCCTTATCGCTTTTGAATAAAAATTGAGGGTGATGAACATGGATAGGTTCATTTCATTTTTAGATAAGTATGTGATGCCGGTTGCGGGACGCATTGCGGAACAGAGACATCTTCAGGCGATTCGTGATGGATTAATTTTAGCGATGCCACTATTAATCATTGGCTCTCTTTTCCTGATTTTGGGCTTTATCCCGATTACCGGCTATGATGAATTTATGGCCAATACGTTTGGTGAAGCATGGAGAGAAAAGCTGCTTTATCCTGTCGGCGCGACATTTGACATTATGGCTTTAATTGTAAGTTTTGGTGTCGCATATCGTTTAGCAGAAAAGTATAATGTCGATGCCTTGTCAGCTGGAGCTATATCGGTTTCCTCTTTTCTGCTAGTCACACCCTACAAAGTACCTTTCCTTGCAGAAGGTGCAACTGAAGCTGTGATGGTTGGCGGTGCTATTCCTGTAACATTAATGGGAAGTCAGGGGCTCTTTGTTGCGATGATTATGGCTGTATTGGGTACTGAAATTTACAGATACGTTATTCAAAGAAATATTGTGATAAAGCTTCCAGATGGCGTTCCGCCTGCTGTTGCCAAGTCGTTTGTAGCGCTAATACCAGGCTTTATTGTATTAGCTGTTATGTGGATCATCAGACTATTAATTGAAATGACCTCTTTTGAAAGCGTTCACAATATTGTGAGAGATATATTAAGTGCTCCATTAAGTGCGTTAGGTTCCAGTCTACTTGGGGCCATGGTAGCGGTATTGTTTATTCAATTATTGTGGTCCTGCGGGTTACACGGAGCCGCTATTGTTGGGGGAGTAATGGGACCAATTTGGCTATCCCTTATGGATGAGAATCGGCTTGCGTTTCAAAATAATCCGGATGGGGAACTGCCAAATGTGATTACCCAGCAATTTTTTGACCTCTGGATCTACATCGGGGGTTCAGGTGCAACACTAGGGCTTGTCATTATGATGCTCCTTTTTGCAAAAAGTCAGCAGATGAAAAGCTTAGGCAGACTTTCAATTGGCCCGGGAATTTTTAATATTAATGAGCCGATTACATTTGGGATGCCGATTGTCATGAATCCGCTCCTGATTATTCCATTTATTTTAGCTCCTCTTGCGATTGTACTGATTTCTTACTTCGCGATGGCGACTGGAATTGCCGCAAAGCCGAGCGGGGTTAGTGTTCCATGGACAACACCAGTGCTCTTCAGCGGGTATTTGGCAACTGGCGGAAAAATATCAGGGGCGATTTTGCAGCTTGTCAACTTCCTTGTCGCGATGGCCATCTATTATCCATTCTTCCGTATCTGGGATCGTCAAAAGCTAAAAGAAGAACAAGGAGCTTAACCAATGAAGCTTATCGTCAATGCCGATGATTTCGGCTATTCAGAAGGCGTTAATCATGGAATCATGGAGGCATTTTACCATGGGGTGGTTACATCAGCCACCCTTATGGTAAATATGCCGGGTGCGGGTCATGCTTTTGCGTTAAAACAAGCTAATCCGTCTCTTGGGGTTGGCATTCACTTGGTATTAACCTGCGGGAAGCCTCTTTGTGAAGATGTTTCGAGTTTAATGAATGAAGAAGGATACTTTCAAAAAGGCAAGAACTTTCTCGATGAGGCGGAGCCAGAAGAAATTCGGAAAGAGTTGACGGCTCAGTTTACTAGATTTGTAGAACAAGGCGGCTTGCCCACTCATATTGATAGCCATCATCATGTTCATGCTCATGAGAAAGTATCGCCGATAGTAATAGAGATTGCGAAAAAATATTCTCTTCCAATTAGAATGACTCGGCCCAATTCAGAGGAACTGAAGAAAGCAGCTATCCTGACGACCGATTTTTTAGCCCACACATTCTATGGGGAAATGGCAACTCGTGATCATTTGATTGAATTGCTGGAGACAATCAGCGAGTTTGAAACTGCGGAACTAATGTGTCATCCGGGCTACGTGGATGAGGCTGTTATAACCGGAAGCAGCTATAATGTTCAGAGATTACAAGAATTGGAGATCCTAAAGGACCCAAGCTTAAAACAGGAATTAGCTAAAAGAAAGATAGAGCTAACTCACTATGGGTCTATCAAGGGGTGAACAGATGGAAACAGCAGAACAACTTGCTTTTCAGCTAATCTTGCATAGCGGGAACGGAAGAAGCTTGGCGATGGAGGCACTCTTACTTGCAAAAGAAAAAAAATGGGATGAAGCCGAGCAAAAATTAGAGGAAGCCAATCAGGAGCTCATAGAAGCTCATTCTATTCAAGCGGGCTTATTAACAAATGAGGCTAAAGGTGAAAAAGTTTCGATTTCATTGCTTTTTATCCATGCTCAGGATCATTTGATGAATGCCATTACGGTAAAGGAATTGTGTGAAGAAATATTGCAGCTTTGGAAACATCTTGGGGAGGTGAGCTCTTCATGAGCAAGCAGGGATTAAAAATTGCCACGATCGGCGGAGGTTCAAGCTACACTCCAGAATTGATAGAAGGATTTATTAAGCGTTATAACGAGCTTCCAATTAGAGAACTATGGCTTGTTGATATTAAAGAGGGAGAGCATAAATTACAGGTAGTGGGGGAATTGGCGAAGCGGATGGTTCAAAAAGCCGGCGTTCCAATGGAGATTCATTTAACCCTGGACCGAAGAAAAGCATTAGAGGGAGCCGATTTTGTCACAACGCAATTACGGGTGGGACTCTTAGATGCCCGTATTAAAGATGAAAAGATTCCTTTGAAATATGGGGTAATTGGCCAAGAAACAAATGGGCCAGGGGGACTCTTTAAGGGATTACGAACGATTCCGGTCATTTTAGAAATTGCAGAAGAAATTCAGGAGCTTTGTCCAGATGCCTGGCTCATCAATTTTACGAACCCTGCAGGAATGGTAACGGAGGCCGTATTACGTTATTCCAGCCATCAAAAAGTAGTAGGGTTATGCAATGTTCCGATTGGTATGCGAATGGGAATCGCCAAAATTTTAGGGGTCGAAGCGAGCAGAATTCAAATTGATTTTGCTGGCTTAAATCATATGGTTTATGGTCTCCGTGTATACAAGGACGGGGTTGATATAACAGACCAGGTGTTAGAAGAGCTTACGAACCCGACCAATAGTGTATCAATGAAAAACATTGTCAATCTTGGCTGGGAGCCTGATTTTATTAAAGCCTTAAAAGTTCTGCCTTGTCCGTACCATCGCTATTATTATCAAACTAGTAAAATGCTTGAGGAAGAACTGAAGGCAGCTGAGTCAGTTGGAACGAGGGCAGAGGTTGTGAAACAGCTGGAAGAGGATTTGTTCGAGCTCTACAAAGATCCTCATTTAAACATAAAGCCTCCGCAATTAGAAAAACGGGGAGGAGCTTACTATAGCGATGCAGCCTGCAGTCTGATCCATTCGATGTATAACAATATAGGAGATATCCAGCCGGTCAACACGAAAAACTTGGGCGCAATTGCCAGTATTCCTTATGATTCCGCGGTAGAAGTAAACTGTGTAATTACGAAGGATGGACCAAAACCAATCGCGATTGGTGACCTTCCTGTGCCGGTTCGAGGACTTGTGCAGCAAATTAAGTCCTTTGAAAGAGTGGCTGCAGAAGCTGCTGTAACAGGAGATTACCATACTGCATTATTAGCCATGACCATCAATCCGCTTGTCCCGTCTGATACAATTGCCAAGCAAATAGTAGATGAAATGCTAGAAGCTCATAAAGATTATCTTCCGCAATTTTTTAAATAAAATCTATGAAGAGGCTGACATTTAAGGTACATGTTGGCCTCGTGATTTTATTGTTTTTTTATAATTTTTAAAATATAATAATATTTGAATATTGAATGAATACTCATTCATAAATAGGGGAGGGAAAATATGAATATCACGGAAAAGCTTAGAGAAACGGCAGCTCGAGTTCCCGCTAAGCCAGCGTATTATTTTGCAGGGGAAAGCAAATCCTACGCTGAATTAGAGGGGGCTGTAACGAAGTTTGCAAGTGGTCTGCAGAAGATTGGGATCCAAAAAGGTGACCATGTAGGACTCATATTAGGGAATTCACCGTATTTTGTAATCGGCTTATATGGGGCATTAAGAGCAGGAGCAACTGTCGTTCCGATGAATCCGCTTTATACTCCAACGGAAATTGGCTACATGCTTGACAATGGGGATGTAAAAGCACTGATTGCCTTGGACCTTGTGCTGCCAGTATTAGAAAAAGTACATACCTCTCTTCCAAAAGTTGAATCTTTCATTCTTTGCGAAACTCCAAAACAAGAGGGAGATTCCCCATTAGATTTAGGGAGTTTATCGATTTACCCTAAATTGCAAGCGTTTACAGAGGTGTTGGAGAAAGGGGATTTATCTTTCGCGCCAGTTGACGTAAAAGAGGATGATACTGCGGTTATCCTGTATACATCTGGTACGACAGGCAAACCTAAAGGGGCAATGCTGACTCACAAAAATTTATTTAGTAATGCTCATGACATCGCGGAGTATTTAAAATTCAATGAAGAAGACCGCGTTATTACAGCTTTGCCAATGTTTCACGTTTTTTGCCTAACCGTCGCTTTGAATGCTCCATTAATGAAAGGAGCAACTCTACTTATCGTGCCGCGGTTTAGTCCGAAAGAAATTTTTGATTTAGGAAAAACCATGAATCCAACCGTTTTCGCTGGCGTTCCAACGATGTACAACTTCTTGTACCAATATCCAGAAGGAAACCCGGACGATTTGAAGTCTCTTAGACTTTGTGTTTCTGGGGGAGCTTCCATGCCGGTTGCCCTGCTTAAAAATTTTGAACATAAATTTAAGGTGGTTGTTTCAGAAGGCTATGGACTCTCGGAAGCCTCTCCCGTAGCCACCTTTAATCCGCTCGACCGTCCGCGAAAGCCTGGGTCTATCGGAACATCCATAAACAATGTAGAAAATAAAGTGGTGGACGCAACTGGCGAGGAAGTACCCATAGGTCAAGTCGGGGAATTAATTGTAAAAGGTCCTAACGTGATGAAGGGATATTATAAACTACAGGAAGAAACTGTGGCCACCATTAAGGACGGCTGGCTTTACACTGGGGATTTAGCGAGAATGGACGAAGAAGGCTACTTATATATCGTCGATCGTAAAAAGGATATGATAGTTGTTGGCGGATACAATGTGTATCCTCGCGAAGTGGAAGAAGTCTTGTATAATCATCCTGATATTGTGGAGGCAGCTGTTGTAGGAATTCCGGATCCAGCCCATGGAGAAGCTGTTAAAAGCTTCGTGGTTTCCAATAATCCCGATTTAACAGCCGATGACTTGATAGAATATTGCTCTTTGCATCTCGCTAAATACAAGCTTCCTAGTTACGTAGAATTTATAGACGAACTTCCGAAAAACGCAACCGGAAAAATTTTAAGAAGATCTTTAAAGGAAATAGCAGTTGAGACTAAATAAATTTTTGATGAAGCTGGAGATGATTCTCCAGCTTTTTGCTAGGTCTTTGCGGCTCCTGGTGAGTGAGCAGGAAGGCGAATTATTGGTTTTAATACTAGAACCCTGTCCTTTATCGCCCAAATAATTGTGGAAACCGTCCAATTATATTTTTCATCGCCCAAAAAAATCGGTGAAGCCGCCCAATTATATATTTCATCGCCCAAAAAAAGGTGAAGCCGCCCAATTAAATATTTCATCGCCCAAAAAACCGCGAGAACCGCCCAATTAATTTTTCCAGCGCCCAAAAAAACGGTGAAGCCGCCCAATTATATTTTTCATCGCCCAAAAATCGGTGAAGCCGCACAATTATATTTTTCATCGCCCAAAAACCGCGAGAACCGCCCAATTATATTTTTCATCGCCCAAAAATCGGTGAAGCCGCCCAATTATATTTTTCATCACCCAAAAAATCGGTGAAGGCGCCCAATTATATTTTTCATCGCCCAAAAAATCGATGAAGCCGCCCAATTAATTTTTCCACCGCTCAATAAGTTCCCTGGAAGCACAAATCGCTCCAATTGTCCAAAACCTACATCAAATTTTCTGTTAGCGCTGAGAAAATCCAGCAATCGTTCATTCAAACAATCGCGGTGTACAAAAACCGAGAATCTTTATGGATAATAAATAATCATATGACATTGAACAACCTCAGAGCCTTTATTCTGATAAGTGTGGGTTTGATTGGGCACAAAGCGCAGTGATTCCCCTTTACGAATTTCATGCTCTTCCCCCGCAAATTCAATTGTCAGGGATCCTTCCATCACGGTAATGTATTCCTCAACTCCCTCAGGATGAGGTTCCGAAATGTGATGGCAGCCTGGCAGCAGCTCAATTAAAAAAACTTCAAACTTCTTCCGTGCGTCAAAAGGGAAGATCGAATAAACCCGATATTTATCATCATTTTCTCTGATGGGGGTTACGGAGTCTTTACGGACAATGGAAATATTGGATTCTTCCTCTTGGATCAGGGAAGAAAAGGATACTTGGAAGCCAGTAGCAATTTTCCATAGAGTCGTGACAGTCGGGCTTGATTCGCCTCTTTCAATTTGACCAAGCATGGCTTTCGATACCCCTGTCCGAATCGCAGCCTGATCAAGGCTTAGCTGTCTCAATTTTCGCAGCGACTTCACTTTTTCTCCGATTTTTTTTTGAATTTCTTCCATATTTTTTCTCCCTTGGATTGTATGTTTTAACGTACATTTGTATAATATATTACAATATTTTAAAAAAGATTGACATAGATTTAGAGTATCATAGAAATGCACTGATGGGAGGACAGAATATGGAGGAAAGTGTTTATACCAAAGCGGGAACAGCGGCTTCATTACATTTTAAACAGGGCTTAAAGGCGGGTACCAGTATTGCGATTGGCTATTTTCCTATAGCAGTAGCCTTTGGTCTGATTGCCAAAACCACAGGTTTAACTTTATCTGAAACGGTATTTATGAGTCTTTTTGTATATGCGGGGGCTGCCCAGTATATGTCCTTAAGCTTGATCGAAGAAGGAATTGGAATGGCCGAAATTGTCCTGACAACTTTTATTGTTAACATCAGACATTTACTATTATCAACGTCCCTTAATGAAAAAGTAGAAAAAGACTCTGTGTTTAAAAAAGCTGTCTATGCCTTTGGAGTTACAGACGAAACATTTTCTGTGGCATCGATTACGAAAGAAAAGTTAACAACTGGCTTTATGTACGGTTTAACGATTATAGCCTATTTGAGCTGGGTCATCAGTTCAGGAATCGGATATATTGGCGGCTCGCTAATGCCGCAATTTTTACAGGAAAGTATGTCGGTCGCATTGTATGCGATGTTTATCGGGCTATTGGTGCCTTCATTGAAAGGGAATAGAAAAGTAATGTTTCTGGCTTTAGTTGCCGCTGTGTTTAATACGGTTATAACGATGTCGGATGTCATGTCATCTGGGTGGGCAATCGTAGCTTCGACTTTAGCTTCTGCTATTTTAATAGAATGGGTTGAATGGATCAGAAATCGAGGTGTTGTTCAGCATGACTAGCCCAATTTTTTGGATGATTGTTGGAATGGGGATTGTGACGTACATACCAAGAATGCTTCCTTTTGTCCTGATTCGGGGAAAAGAGCTTCCGCCTTTTATTCAAGGGGTATTAAAAAATGTACCATATGCAACTTTAGGCGCGCTTATTTTTCCAGCGATCTTTTTTATTCAAGAGGAGCTCTGGTTTGGTGTCGTGGGCGCGATTTCCGCATTTGCAATTGCATTCATCGGTGTGAATGTGATTGTGGTTGTGATTGGAACGGTGGCGGTATTGTCGATTTTTTCTTTGTTTTAGGAATGCTTAATTACTATGATATCTGGGTCTTCATTACGAAGGTCTTTTTCATTGTTTAGTAAACAAAATTTGAGTGAAAAAGAGGAAGAAGAGTCATTAAAAATAAGAGCTTCTAAAGGACCAAACCGTATGGGAAAGAGGAGGCGGAGTCCTTGAGAGGGCTTTTAAATGACCAAATTGGATAGGAAAGTGGAAATAGAGTCATTGAGAAAGCTTCTAAAGGACCAAATTGGATGGGAAAGTGGAAAAACGTCCTTGAGAGGGTTTCTAAATGACCAAACTGGATGGAAAAGAGGAAAAAATGTCTTTGAGATAGTTTCTAAAAAGGACCAAAATGGATACGAAGAGAAAATAGGCCTTATACTCCCAAGATAAATAAACTGTGAGGTTATAAACCTCAAAATAATGGATACCCGCTCTAATAGGTTTAGCCTTGGACCCAGTAATGTGCGAGGAGCCTATTCTTAAATTTTTTAGCGGACATACGTTCCTTTATATCCAAAAAAACCACTGTTATTGTAATTTAAAGGACATACGATCCGCTATTTACTGGAAATCTAGCAAAAAGTGCATGTTTTTGCCCTAATAACGGAACCAGTGTCCTGTAATTTTGGAAATCGCCTATTTTGTCACAAATAACGGAACTGATGTCCGCAAGAACTCTGCTCGCTGCCACACTCTTGATTTAAAAAGGCACCCACATTTGGGTGCCCTGATAAATAAACTGCTATAGTACTTAATCAGAATCGGAACTGCCTATTTTCTTTTTTGATCCCTCTATTTCTTTTCCTTTTACGAACGTCCAAATATCAGAAATCGTTCTTCCTGTGTACTTATCTTCGACAATCACATACCATGAATAAGCCTTATTGCTCTCTAAACCGTTCCAAACTGCTTCAGCAATATCCCCGCTTTTTACTTTATCCGTATCAATTACATGGTCTGTATAGATATTAACAGCAAAATAATCGGTTGCGACTCTCTTTTTACTTGGAGCTAAATCAAGATTGATGACAAACTCATCTTTTCCGGGAAATGCCCCAGTATCATAGTAGTTATAATCATCCAAGTAAGGAGAGTACGTATTCACCAAGATCCGATTATTGTCCTGATCGAAATGAAGCAGTCTCATATAGCCCTGACCGCCTTCAGGTCCAGCCTGATAATCTGCAAGCATTTGTGTGACTTGACGATCTGCGACACCGTCGCCATCATCATCGATTTGATCTACCAGGGTTTGTGCCTCATGGTAATGACCGCTGAGGACGGCAATGACATTCGGATTGGGCAGCACAATTTCATTGTAGAGCTTTTCGCCAAGCGGGTGTCTAGATCCCGTTGCGAGCAAATATTCGTGGAAATTTAATATCGCGAGTTCGTCTGGATGAGCGGCAAGCACTTCATTTACCCATTGTATCCCTTCATCTGTTACACCCCAGCCAAGATAAACCATAATGAAATCATTTCCGCCCGCTGAAATTAAATCATAATGTCCGCGGTTGTTTAAATAAGACCCGCCGTAATATGGCTTATCCTTGAAACGATCTTCGCCGAAGTACTTATAGTACTCCGTGTAGTCATTGCTTACCTGGTCCACATCATGGTTCCCTGCCAGCACTCCATATGGGATCTGATGGTCATCAAGGACTTTCATAAAGTTATCCGCATTTTTCCATTGATATTCCTGGTTTGATTTATTAACTAAATCACCAGTGTGGAACACATATTTAATCTTTAGTTCTTCTTGTTTTTCAGCAATCCACTCCGTTTGTCGCTCATAAATATAAGGGAAGCTTTCTGAATAAAATTGTGTATCCGACATCCAGACAAATGTGTAATCATAATCATCCGGTGTACTCGGAATTTCGTCTTGAACAAGTACATTTATTTTTGAATCCTTGACATATTCACTCACAGTGACTAGTCCCTTTAGCTGAAAATCCTCAGTCCCTGCAATTTTATAGTCGATTAATGTCCATTGATTGGAACCGTGATTCCATGCATACATCGATACTTTTCTGCCCTCAAGCGAATTCCCTTTCCAATAAAGTTCGACGCGGTCATTTTCGTCTAAGGACTCGTCAACGGTAACATCAAAACGATGATAAGGGAATTGGGTTTCAGAATCTGAAATTAAATAGCTCCCGTCTGCCTTAGAGACAAGCTGTATATCCTCTGAGGTAAAAGCTTGTTCTCCTTCTGGAACCATTTGCAGCGGCGGCTCAAACTCTGTTGCATGTTTAAATCCTTTTACATGTACGTCAGTACTCAGGTCATACTTATATCCTTTGTAAAAAGTAACATCTAACTTATCGTTTGTTGGATCAGTAACCTTTACCTGTAATTTCGGATCACCATCGACTATCGAATGATTAGCTGGTGACACAACTTCAGGCTGACTTGGGTTTTCATCTGCAACCGAAAACTCAACACGCGTCTCTTGTTGATTTCCCGCTTTATCAAAAGCTGTGATCAGCAGTTCGTGTTCACCTGGAATCAGCTCCGCGGAAGATGTTTCAAGTGGTACTTGAATATCTTTACCGTCTAGTAAAACCTTGTAGCTGTCAACACCCGAAAGTTTATCCTTTACATCAACATCAATGGAAAAGGCGCCTTTGTATTCCTTTCCTTCCTTCAGGCTAGTTTTGACAGTCGGTGCTGTATTATCTACTACTAGCTCAGAACTAACCTCTTCGTCTTTATCCTGAACCATCACTACATGTTTGCCATCTGATACAGAGGTAGTGTCCCACCTATAGGTTTTTGAGCGAGCCTCGTTTTCAGTAATCGTAAAGGTAAAATCAACAAATGGGTTCGCATCATTCATTTTAAGAATTTGAGATGGGTCACTGTATGAAGGATCCTTGATAATAGTTCCATCAGCAAGCACCAAGCGAACATTTTTCAAATCAAAATCATCGCGATTTTCGGCAGAATCTAAATCAAACGGTGATGCTTTATTTCCTGTACGAACGGTAATGACTGTTTCTCCAACTGCCAGCCGTTCAGGTTCAATAGGAATGCTAAAGGTTTTCCACTGTGTTAACCAATCATCATCCATGGTGTATAGAACTTCTTCCCCCATCGTTACTGCGTTTTGGAAATACGTGTTGAGACCATTTACTTCAAAAGCAAAATAAGCAGTATGCTCTACCGATTGGTACAACCCTTCCGTAACCTCATTACCATCAATGAACATTTTAATGTCATCGGGAGCATCTGTTGCTGATGTAGCCTTGAGTTCCTTTTCACCGCGCAGGATTTCATCACTTTTTACATTTAATCTAAGGCTAGAGGAATCGAGTTCATTCGTAATCGTTACTCGATAGGTATCACTTGTGACCTCTGTGCTGCCATCAGAAACTACCAAATAATAATCAACAAATTGATTCCCAATTAAATCAGGGGAATAGATCATATGATGATATAGCAAATCATCGTAATTCTCTTGTAAAATCGCTTCTCTATATGTGTCTTGGTTATCAACTTTATAAAATAAACGAACTGATTTTACTTCCTTATCGTCAGTTACATTAGCAGTGATATCGATATTGTCCTTTTGATTCACCTCTGTTACGTTTGTTAGGTTTTCAATGGTTGGCGGCACAGTGTCTTCTTCCGAATGAACTGGCTCGCTTGGAACCTGGAAGCCCTCAACCCTTCCTGGTGTAGCATCTAGGATGCCAATCTTTTTACCAACTGTTGATTTATCAGTGGGGTACCCGAAAACAATCCCTTTATTTGCAAACGTATCATCCACATTTGGTTCGTCATTGTAATAAGAAACAGAAATTTCTTTATGTGTATTGGTTCCAATCACAAGCCCGCGCATACTGCCATTTGCCATACCGTCACTGTAGATTCGGACTATATCTTCATTTTCGACTAAGCTTGATCCGTAGTTTGCGTTAAAATCTGCAACTGTTTGCTCCCTGTTTTGCGTATTGATAATCCAAAGCACGAGCGTTTCTCCAGCCGGGATTACCACTTCTTCGGGATCTGAGGGCCAAACCACATCTGTAGCTGGATCGGTTCCATATCGATAATACATTTTATAATCTTTAAAATTGATTGCTTGATCACTGTTATTATAGATTTCAATAAATTCATAGCCATCAGCCGTTCCGACATTTGTGGTATCAGGTACAATCTCTGTAACTAGTAAATAAGGAATACTTGTAAAATCAACCTCTGGCTGAACTACCTGAATCGTATATTCATCTGTAGTGGTGAAGTTCACACCATCTGATGCTTCAATAAAGTACACAATAGGTTCATACACATGAAAACTTGGAATTTCTGCCATATATGTTTCGCCATTAGGACTCATTGGTATCGATGTAAAATCAAGGTCACTCTCTTTTTTATAATGAAGCGTAACTACTGGGACAGCGACGTTGTCTGTCACTCTTGCTTCAATCTGGATTGAGGTTAATGGCTGGCTGCTAGTGATTGGAGTATGTGTAATGACAGGAGCTTCGACGTCCTTTGGCTGATCGGGTAAAGTTACCGGCGTTTCTGGTACTTGAATGGCTTCAATGGTACTAGGAGTTGGTAACGTTAAGACTTGATGCTTGACCATTTCAGTACCTGTTGTTGGATACTTGTATTCTACAACGGCACCTGTATTATCTGTTTCACCGGACAGATAGCTTGCTGAAATCACTTCAGCACCAGTATGGTCTTTTATGACAATAGCCCGATTTCCCCCATTGGCGAATCCCGGAAACACATCGTTAAATTGAACGACCTGCTCCTCCGATAATTCTGTTCCAAAGTTTGCGTTGAAGTCTGAAAGTGTCTTGTTCCCATTATTAAACCAAAATACAAGTGTCTCTTGGGGTTCAATTGTTGTCACTGGGATTTGAAAAGATAACTCATTTCCTGTATCTGTATACCGATAGATAAATGAGTAATTCGTTAAATTTAGTGGTTGATTTGTATTATTGTACAGCTCAAAATACTCATAATAATCAGTTCCGGATCCTTGTGAGTTTGGTGATATTTCCGTAATTAAGAGATGTGGCAGACTATTATAATCCACTCCATCTTCCTGAGAAACGGTTACTTCAAATGGGTTGCCTTCTGGGTAGATGATTTCGCTATCCGGTTGGCTAACAGTAATATAGTATTTTAAAGTGTCTGTTATAAGCTGATCTTTAGTGACAACAGCCTGGTACGATGATCCTTCCACTAGATTCATAGGAATGGTGTGAAATCCTTCATCTGGTGATGTTTGATAATGAAGTGCAGCAGTGAATTCGGCAGCATTCGTAATCTCAGCAGCAATCACAACATCTTCTGAAGCTTTTACTTCTGTAATAGGAGTGTGCTGAATAACAGGAGAACCTTTGTCCTCCTCTGTCGCTATTTCAAGCTCAGAATCTTTCTCATCTTTTGGAGCAGAGTCATTAATGGTAGACTGTGATGCCTCTTTAGATGTTTCCTCTGGAGTCGTTGTCCCATCAGAACTTGGAGCAGCAGTTGTGTCTTCTTCTGGTTGTGGAGTAGAGTTAGTGGTTGTAGAAGATGTATGATTCTCTGCAAAGACTAATCTTGAGTTACTTGTAAAACTAACATTTGAAAGTAAGATTGCTAGAATAAATAAAAATATCATCCCTTTTTTTAATTTGTTTCTCATTCGTTTCCCTCTCATACGGACCTCCTGTTTATGTATAAGCTTTTAAATTTAATCTTATATGTAGTCTATTAATAGTTTGTAAACCCCATGTTAAAATGTAATAAATATGTGAGGAATGAGACAATGGACTCAAAACCTGCCAATACCGAATAAAAAATAAGGCTGTTTTCTAAATGATTGTTACTTTTAACAGTTCATATTTAATGAAATAAGCTTAACAAGAGACCCCGCAGGCGCCATAGCGCCGAGGAGGCTCCCCTCAATCGCCCTAAGGTCCGCGAAGTGTATTTCAACTGCGGTGTTTAACAACAAAACATATGAAAACAGCCAAAAATAAAAACAGAGTCCAAATATAGTACAGGTATGAAATTCTTTCCTCTTGGTCTAATTTTCATTTTTTCGCTTACAATGATAAAAGAGCATGTACAAAAGGGGGGACAGGCGATGTCTAAAAAATGGGGAGTCCGGGGGATTCTTCTTTACATTTTGTTTGGATTGCTGATGTTTGCTTATTTATTTTACTGGGCTGATCATACGATACCAGAAAGTTTGCGGGGAAGTGTAGCCGATCCATCGACCTTCATGACAGAGCGTGAACTAGTTTTATCAGAGGAATATTCGAAAATCCGCTATTTGCTAAGCTTGCTCTCCACTCCGTATGAATGGTTATTTTATCTGCTTGTCTTAGTGACGGGTGCTTCTCTGTTAATGGAGAAATCCGCCGAAAAAATATCTAAATATCATGCAGTTCAGTCAGCCGTCTACGTTTTTTATTTATCGATTCTCTCTTTTATCGCAATCTTTCCTTTTCAATATTTAAGCCATCGTTTCTCAGTTGAGTATGGGATTTCAAACCAGACATTTTCAGCCTGGATGAAGGATGAAATGCTTGATTTCTGGTTAGGCTTTTTGACCACTTTTATTATTGTCGCCGCCATTTATTGGCTAATGAAAAAAAGTCCGAAACGCTGGTGGCTCTATGCCTGGCTTTTCTTCGTTCCGTACGCAACCTTTTTTGTTTTTATTCAGCCGATTGTGATAGACCCGCTGTACAATGACTTTATGTCTTTACAAGATAAAGAGTTAGAAAAAGAAATCCTACAGCTGGCCGATCAGGCTGACATTCCGGCAGAACATGTGTATCAGGTGAATATGTCGGAAGAAACCAATGCAATGAACGCCTATGTAAATGGGATCGGAGCAAGCTCAAGAATTGTGCTATGGGATACGACTTTACAGCAACTCTCAAAGGATGAAATATTGGTGATAATGGCGCATGAAATGGCACACTATGTTAAAAAACATCTCTATTTTGGTCTAGCTGGCTATTTAGGCTTGTCTTTGGTTGGATTATGGATTCTGTCTAAGCTTGTGAAGCGTTGGGGGGAACAATATAAAGACACTCTTAAAATTTCAGGCTGGAACCGTCTGAGTTCACTCCCGTTATTATTTGCTTTGCTTTCATTCATGCTGTTTGCGGCAAGCCCTATTTCTAATGCCGTTTCCCGATATTCGGAAGCTAGTGCTGACCAGTATGCGCTAGAATTGACAAAAGACCCGGATGCAGCCATCTCAACCTTTCAAAAGCTGACGAAAGCAGGTTTAAGTCAAGTTCAGCCTCCTTTATTAATTAAATGGTTTTACTATACACATCCTACGATGCTAGAACGTCTTATAATGATTCAGGATTTTAGAACGTCTGAAAATTAAAATGCAAAAGGCTGTCTGCTTACCGGAAATACCCCGATGGCATGACAGCCTTTTGCATGAAGGGTTATAAGATTTTAAGAATGGAGAACACTTTGGAGTTTTTTATATTCTTTTGCTTTTTTATGAAAGGTTCTGATGTCTCCCTGTTCTAAAGCCTTATCGATCTCAGACATCAGCCTGTCCGATTGGAACTGTAGGAATGCTTCGAAGAAGAGTGACTCAATGTACAAGTCTAACACATATTGGCCATTTGGCTTTAAAGGTACTAAGGCACCAGCTTTGGATGAGTCAGAATACGATTTTCTTTGAGTCATTTTATATCACTCCAACTCTTTTTCTTAGTATATGGCACCCTAAAAAAAATAACAACTAATAATTCTAAAAATTTAAATAATTAATGTACCAATTTTTGAAAATATTTGTACAAATTTACAATTATATGGTATTATAGTCACAAATTGAAAGGAGATGAAACAATTTGAATAAAAGCCAGAAACTGAAAACGGAATATGAGATCCGACCGGACACAATGGCGATTATCCCTCATACATATGGATCTAAAACATTTTCAATGGTAAAGGAAACGACCGATTCATTTATTGTTCCAAAGAAACCCCTCGAGATTATAAAAGAAAGCTGTGGGTATTTTGGCTCAAGTTATCCAGGCAGGAAGGAAGGCACAAAACAGTTAATGTCGATTACTCATAAAGCTCCTGTCGCTATCGATCCCTATCATTTTATTTATTTTTTCCCTACTCATTCCCCATCACGAGAACAATGCTCTTGGATTTCCCTGCTGCATGTATTGCATTTCTCTGAAACAAATCAAAATGACACAGATGTTAAATTCGTCAATAATGAGGTTGTAACTATTCCCACGTCAATTGATGCATTTAGAAGCCAGCTGTTTAGAACCTCCTTTTTGATGGTTCGTTTTATACAGCGAATGGACCTTCCCAGTAAAAAATGGTTTATGATCCCGCCAAAAGTTGAGAACGGACAAGCCTTTGAGGAACCGCTTTTTATTAACAGCTTATTTAATAGATAGTGAGTCTCCCTCATCCTTGTTGTCCAGCACTACTTTTACACCCAGAAAATATTTTGTAATAAGCTCTTGAACTTTGTTGCGGATTCTCGGATTGAAATAATTATGATATTCCTCATAGCCCTTGTACAGAAAAAGGTACGTGGTAAACGATTCGTCCCTCTTTGATTCTTGCACACTTATATTTTGCTGCCTTAAATACTTTTTCACTTCACGCAAATCTTTTTGCACTATAATCATTTTTTTCTCAAGCAGCTCTTGGTATGGCTTCTTAAGCTTTACAGAACTTTTATTAATGGCCATTAAATCTCTCTCAAAAATGGTCAAGACCATTGGTAAATAAATCGCATATTCTATGATGTCACGGTCATGGTCTGGGATTTTTGTCATATGCCCACCTCTCAAGGGAACATTTGTTCGTATATATCATACATGAAAGACGAGATGGTTTGCAAGTTTTGTTATCTTCATTGTTCCCTAAAAAAATAACAAAATTTTTAAAATGGAGAAGGGAAATTTATTTTGATTGTCGAAATAAATGGAGAGTAATACATCAGGAATAAGAGAGGATGAAGGGAAATGACAGAAAAACGCGGCATTCGCCCAGAAGATTTATATAAGCTAAAATCGGTAACTGACCCAAGGCTATCGCCAAATGGGAAAAATCTTGTGTATGTAGAAACGCAGATATCTAAAGAGAAAAATGATTATAGCTCTAACCTTTATTTTATCAACTTAGATCAAAAAGTACCGGTAGCCTGGACATTTGGAGATAAAAAAAATCACTCTCCACGCTGGTCGCCGAGTGGGGATGAGTTAGTCTTTGTTTCCAACAGAAGCGGAAAAAATCAACTGTACAAGCTACATCTAAATGGCGGCGAAGCTAAGCCTTTGACTGAACTGGAAAATGGGGCAAGCAAGCCAGTATGGTCAAAAGATGGGAAGAAAATCGCTTTTTCAGTAGCTTTAAAACCTGAAGAAAAATTAGGTGAAAAGCAAGAAGATGAAGAAAAAAAGAAGGATGAAAAAGACAAAGAATTAAAACCGCTAGAAGTCGCAGAAATGAAATATAAGTCAGACGCCAGCGGCTTCCTCGACGGAAAACAAAGTCAGGTTGCAATCCTTGATTTAGAAACTGGTGAAATCACTCAGCTGACAGAAGGCGTACATAGTCATAATGCTGAAGATTGGTCACCAGACGGAAAACAGCTTCTTATTTCCAGCAATCAGGATGAAGAGAAGGACTTTTCATTTAATCTTGATTTATATATTTATAATCTTGAAACAAGTGATAAGAAAGCTCTCACTGAAGGGAAAAAAGGAATGTTCTACGGTGCTTCCTGGTCACCAGATGGCAAGTATATTGCCTTTTTAGGAAATGAAAGGGAATATGAGAATGCTACTTTATCTAAGGTTTGGCTCTATGATGTTGAACAAAACAGCTCAAAATGTGTAACAGCTGACTGGGATGTTGCGGTAGGTGATTTTGTTGCAGCTGATTTCCAGCAGGGGGCTGTAGGGCCTGGTCTTATTTGGACAGAGGATTCAAAGGGATTCTTTTTGCAAATTTCTCATCAAGGGTCCACGCAAATCGTCCATTATTCATTAAATGGAGAAAGAGCATCCTTAACTCCAGGTAATGAGCATGTGTACGGCTTTACTGTAAATGCAGCAGGAACGTTAGGGGTAGCAGCTGTTAGCGAGCCAGCGCATCCTGGCGACCTTTATCAATTAGATATAAAAACTGGTCATAGAGAACAGCTAACAGCAGTTAATCAAGAATTTCTAGCTGAAGTAGAGCTTGCCGCTGCAGAGTCATTCGTCTATAAAGGTGCAGAAGGCTGGGATGTACAAGGCTGGATCATGAAGCCTTTTGGCTTTAAGGAAGGCGAAAAGTACCCGTTGATTCTAGAAATTCACGGGGGACCTCATGCGATGTATGCCAATACTTTCTTTCATGAGTTTCAGGTGTTAACGGCACAAGGCTATGTTGTTTTATTTGCGAATCCAAGAGGAAGCCATGGTTACGGTCAGCAATTTGTCAATGCGGTCAGAGGAGATTATGGCGGCAATGATTATAATGATTTGATGGCAGCTGTTGATTACGCATTAGAAACGTTTGACTTTATTGATTCGGAGCGCCTTGGTGTAACTGGCGGAAGCTATGGCGGATTTATGACCAACTGGATTGTAGGACATACCAACCGCTTTAAAGCAGCTGTCACACAGCGTTCGATTTCTAACTGGATCAGTTTCTACGGAGTTAGTGACATTGGATATTACTTTACTGAGTGGCAAATTCAGGCGGATTTGACCGATATCGAAAAGCTTTGGAAGCATTCACCGCTTGCTTATACGGATAAAATGGAAACACCTTTATTAATTCTTCACAGCGAAAAGGATTACCGCTGCCCGATTGAACAGGCAGAACAGCTATTTATTGCACTGAAACGTCAAAAGAAAACGACGAAGTTTATTCGCTTTCCAGAATCAAACCATGAATTATCCAGAAGCGGAAAACCAAATTTACGAATGAAACGTTTAGAAGCGATTCGTGATTGGTTTGCAGAATATGTGTAATCGAAAAAAGCCTTGTCTAGCGGACAGGGCTTTTTTTTAGCAGATTCTAAACAATCGGACAGTTTGTTTTTACAAAGAAAGGGGTATAGTGGATATATGGACAATCATGGAGAAAGCTAAAAAACATTACTATATTGCAACTCTTTTGGCAAGGTAATATATGCTATACTACTACTATTAGCCCTTTTTCTGCCATATATTCCCTATAGAGAAAAAGTAAGGAGAACAACATGGATTTTCAAGACTTTTCAAACTGGTTTACTGAAGAAAATATTGAGGAAGTGATTCAGAATTATAAAGCGCTAGGGCCAATAATGGGTATATTTTTACCATTTCTTGAAGCTCTCTTACCGTTCTTGCCTCTCGTTTTATTTGTTGTAGCAAATGCAAATGCGTTCGGCTTCTTCTGGGGTTTTTTGTTCTCATGGATTGGTTCATGTTTGGGTGCTTTTGTCGTTTTTTTGGCGTTCCGAAAAATTGGACAAAAAAAGTTTTTTAGGATAATCAGTCAGAATAAAAGAGTCTTGAAGCTAACCAATTGGGTGGAAAGACACGGGTTTGGCCCCTTATTTTTGTTACTTTGCTTTCCTTTTACACCATCAGCTCTTGTCAATATCGTCTCAGGTTTATCAGCGATCAAACCTTATCAATATGGATTAGCGGTTATGACTGGTAAATTTGTTATGATTATTTCCATGACTTTTGTAGGTTATGATATTACTTCATTTTTGGACCACCCGGGAAAAACGATCATTGTGCTCATTGTTATTTTCATACTTTGGATTGTGGGAAAACGAGTAGAAGTGAGTTTAAATAAAAAAATAGAAAAAGAACAAATGGAGATGGATTCAAAGTAATAGAGAACGAACAAAAGAGGGAGACGCTTGTAATGGAGACACTAAAAAAAGAAAGCATTGAATGGTTGAAAGCTCTAGGGATTGGATTGGTTATTTTTGTTTTTATCCGGACTTTCTTATTTTCAAGTTACGTGGTAGAAGGAGAATCGATGATGCCTACCCTTGAGGAAGGCAATAAGCTCGTTGTAAATAAAATCGGGTATACACTCGGATCGATTGATCGATTTGATGTCATCGTCTTTCATGCAAATGAGGAAGAAGATTACGTGAAACGTGTTATTGGCCTTCCTGGCGATCAAATTGTTTACGAAAACGACCAGCTTTTTATTAATGGAAAAGCGGTTGAGGAACCCTATCTAACTAACTATCGGAAGACAGCATCTCCAGGTCAGCCCTTAACTGGGGACTTTAGCTTAGCAGAACTGTGGAAGACTGAAACGGTTCCAGAGGGAATGCTATTTGTACTTGGGGATAATCGTCTCGAAAGCTGGGACAGCCGCCATTTTGGGTTTGTTCCAATTGACAAGGTCGTAGGCGAAGTAAACCTCCGTTACTGGCCATTATCTGAAGTCGATACAAGTTTTTAAAATATAAAAAGAAGAACAGCCAGTTTCTTGAACTGGTTGTTTTTATTCCTGCAAAAGGGAGAGTGCCTATATCCGGTAAGCTCCAAAATAACCGGGGCGTGCTTGTCACGCCCCGGTTTTTATCAATTCTGTAAATTCAGAGAGACTATTCATAATATTTTGAGAAGGGTGAACAGAATTATGATAGAATAGTGAAAAAGTGATATTTTTTTTTAGGTATAAAGGAGGGGAGCGTCATAAATCAGATGATTGTGCATACAAAGTTAATGCCGCCGCAAGTTCGGTCTAATTATATTCGCCGTGCCAGTTTGTTTAAGAAAATGAAAGCGATTTCGAACTATTCGGTTACAATTCTTACGTCTGGAGCGGGATATGGAAAGAGTACGGCATTATCACTTTATGTACGGGATGAAAAAGTAGCTTGTTCGTGGTATACGATTACATCTCATGATGATGATATTCTCCCTTTTATCGATCATGTTATTTATTCGATTAAACGTCTATTCCCCGCCTTCGGGAAGGAATTAAAGGAATATATACAGGAAATGGATCGGTACATTCGCGAAGAGGAACTGTTTACACTTTCCTCCATTTTTGTAAATGAGATTCATCTCCTTGGCTCTCCGCTTATTTTAATATTAGATGATTTTCATCATACTGAAGGTTCATATCTGATCCAAAAATGGGTAGAACTTGTGGTTGAGCATATCCCAGATTCCTTGCATCTGGTTCTTTCTACACGATCACGCCCTAATTGGTCAGTTCTAACGAAGCTCAAAGTGAATGGGAAACTTTTAGATATGGGAGAGTCCGATCTTAAACTATCGATCGAGGAAGTGGAGCTCCTGCTCGTTGATTATCATGAACTGAATGTGACGAGAGAGGATATAACAAATATTTACCGATTAACGGAAGGATGGGTTATTGCCATCAGTATGATTGCAGAGAACCTGAAATTTGAAAACATTGAGTCAAAAAAAATTGATTTCACCCAAACGTCTCTGCTTGATTTATTTCAATATTTAGCATTAGAAGTTTTTACGAAGCAGCCCCCGATGCTGCAGCAATTTCTGGAGCAGACCTCTGTGTATGATGAAATTTCAGCAGAATTATGTGAAGAAGTGTTAGGGCTAACTGGTGCAAAAGCGATGCTTAGCCAGCTTTCGCAAAAGAGTCTATTCCTTCATGCCGACGTTCAGGGAACGTACAAGTATCATGCCCTATTTCGTGAGTTTCTCCAAGGCCAGCTGTATAACAATCAGCCAAAACAGTACGAGATTTTACATGAACGAAGTGCCCGCTATTATGAGAGAAATGGGGATTATGAAAAGGCAATCCGGATCTATGACAAAATAGGACGGAATTTTGCTGTTGCAGCAATTTTACAGGAACATGGCGATCAGATGCTGAAGGAGGGCAAATTAGAAAGTCTATATGAATTTTTGAAAAATCTGCCTGATTCAGAGAAGGACCGTTACTATAAGTTATGGTTTTATGAAGGTGAAATTTTGCGTTACCGTTCACGCTATGCAGCTGCGGAAAAATGTTATGCTCAAGCTGAAAGGATGGCACTTCAAGCGAAGGATATCGAACAGGCATGTCTCGCTCTTGAGGGCTGGGCGCAAATTTATCTCGATACGATTCAGCCGCGAATGGCTGAGAGAATCCTCAATCAAGCCATTCAGCTAAGAGAGAGCAGTAAGCAATCATTGGCTGATACTTCTCGCAATTTATACTGGATGATGGCAGAGAACTATATTAATGCTGGGGAAGCAGGACGTGCAGAGGTTTGGTATAGCAAAGGAGAAAAGGTAATTCGGGAAGAAGAAAAGGAAGATCTTTTGTTGGCTCGCATTTATTTAAGAACTGGGAGGTTCTTAGAAGCAAAGAAGCTATTGGAACAAAAACAAACGAAACAGAGCCCTGATAAAAAATTGCCCCAATCTCATCGGGAATCTGTTCTGCTTTTATCATTAATGGAAGGTATGATGGGAGATGCTCTCCGCTCAAAGGAGCTAGCTCAAGCAGGAATTCAGTTAGGGATTCAGTCTAAATCCCCATTTGTTGAAGCTTGTGGCTGGATTCGCATGGGGCATGCCGTTCAGCTTTTAGAAGAATACAATATAAATCTTGCCGTTCAGTGCTATGAAACCGCCCTTGACATGATGGAACAAATGAATATTTCACGTGGTAAAGCTGAGCCCTATATGGGTCTATGCCTCTTATATGGCAGTTTAGGTGAATTCGAAAAGGCAAGAGATATGGGGACTAAAGCTCTTTTTGAAACAGAAAACGTAAAGGATGTCTGGCTCAGCTCTTTGATCCAACTTGGGCTTGGGGTTTGTGCCTATTATGAGCGTGACTTTGCGAAAGCCAATCCCCATTTTGAAAAAGCTCTAAACCATTTCATTCAATGTCAGGATCAATTTGGCGAGATGATTTCCATGCTCTGGCTTGCTTTAGTTGCCCTTGAAACAGACCAGAAGGCTTCATTAAAAATACAGCTTTCAAGTTTTATTGCGACTTGTGAACTGAAGGAATATGAATTTGTCTTTTATCACCGGACGTTGTTTGGTCCCAAGGACACCCAGGCACTTGTTCCACTACTTTTAGAAGCCCAGAAATTAGGGGTTCATAAAGAATATGTAACGAAAATCTTAAGCGGGTTGGGGTATAAGGATCTGGATTCTCATCCGGGCTATACCTTAAAGGTAAGAACACTTGGGAGTTTCAAAGTTTTTCTCGGTGACCAGGAAGTAGAGGAGAAAGAGTGGCAACGGGGAAAAGCGAAGGAGCTATTTGAACTTTTTATTACTAATCGCACTAATGTTATTGAAAAGGATGAAATTATAGCTTATCTCTGGCCAGACTCGGATTCAGAACGGGCTTCAAGGGACTTTAAAGTGGTTCTGAATGCGTTAAATAATGTTTTAGAGCCAAAGAGAATGAAAAGAAGCCAGCCTTTTTATGTGATTAGGCAAGGATCTGCATATGGTTTAAACCCGGAAGCTAAGATTTGGGCAGATACCGATTATTTTCAAGATTGGATCCAGGCGGGACTCGAAGAAAAAGAAGTAAAGAAAGCAAGGGAATTTTTACATAGAGGTCTCCAAGTTTATAAAGGGGAGTATATACCAGAGCGACGCTTTGAAGACTGGTGTATTCAGGAACGGGAAAGACTGCTGACCCTTTATTTAAGAGGAGCAGAAAAATTAGCCCAGCTTCATGTGAAGGAAGAGGATTTTGACCAGGCCATTTTTTGCTGTGAACAGATTTTACAAAAAGACAGGACTTGGGAAGAAGCATACCGATTATTAATGTATAGCTATTATCGGAAAAATAATAGACCACAGGCTTTAAAATGGTATAAACGCTGTGTCGATGTATTACAAAAGGAATTTGGGGTAGAGCCGTTAGATGCAACGAAGCAAATGTATGAAATTATTATACAATCCAGTCAAACTTGAGCCGGGAGCAGGATGCTTCCGGCTTTTGTATGCTGCCTTGTAACCAATTTGTAACTGCCCTCGTTTACTCTTGACACAAAGCTTATGTGCTTTAGTTATTCAACTAAACAAAGGGGGATTTATGTGAAATCATTATTTCAATTGTCAAAACTAGCATTGCTGTTTGTTTTTATCCTGTTTATTGCATGTGCCTGTGCGTCTAACACAACGCAAGAGTCACCAACACCTAAAGATCAGGGAGGAAATACGACTCCTGAAGAAGAGGAAGAAAAGGAACCAATTAAAATTGGAGTCCTTGCATCCATGACGGGTGCTCTAGAATCTTATGGTCAGCAAACAACACGAGGATTTGAACTGGGAATTGATTACGCTACAGATGGAACTGGAGAAGTGGCTGGCAGAAAAATAGAAATCATTATTGAAGATACAGAAACAAAACCAGAAGTAGCTGTTCAGAAGGCAACAAAACTTCTTGAAGAAGATGGAGTCGATTTCTTGGTTGGTTCTTCGAGCTCAGGTGACACTTTGGCAGTTATCGGGTTAGCAGAAGAATATGAAAAAATTATGATTGTAGAACCGGCTGTTGCCGACAGTATCACAGGTTCTGAATTCAATCCATATATTTTCAGAACGGCTCGAAACTCTTCACAGGATGCCGTAGCCGGAGCAGCAGCTATTGCTGGAGAAGGTGTGAAAATTGCCACATTAGCACCTGATTATTCATTCGGTTGGGATGGGGTAGCGGCCTTTAAAGAAGCGGCTGAAGCGCTTGGTGCTGAAATTGTCCTAGAAGAGTATGCAGATCCGGCCGCAACTGACTTTACTGCTAATATTCAAAAGATTGTAGACGCAGACCCCGATTATTTATTCGTCGTTTGGGCAGGAGCTAATTCACCATGGCAGCAAATTGCGGATATGAAACTTCAAGAAAAAGGAATAAAAATTTCTACGGGTGCACCTGATATTCCTGCTCTTTCACTTATGGAACCGTTAGTTGGTATGGAAGGATTTTCTGTTTATTATCATGAATTGCCAGATAATGAAATCAATAATTGGCTTGTCGAAGAACATAAGAAACGATTTGACGGAAATGTTCCGGATCTTTTCACTCCAGGCGGTATGAGTGCTGCGATTGCAATTGTCGAAGCTCTTGAGAAAGCTGAAGGAGACACGGACGCAAATAAACTAATTGAAATCATGGAAGGCATGAGCTTTGAAACACCAAAAGGAACCATGACGTTCAGACCTGAAGATCATCAGGCTCTGCAAACTCTTTATGCGATTCGATTAGAGAAGAAGGAAGGAGTTCCATATCCAGTTCCGGTTTTAATTCGTGAATTAGGTCCGGAAGAAACGGCTCCTCCAATTCGTAATTAAGGAAAAGGTAAGGGGTCAGACCTCTATTAAGGGGTCAGACCCCATCTTTTAGCACCATTTTTTAAGGAGGGAATATTCACGTGACCTTTGCTTTGGAAACCACGGAGCTTTCGATAGAGTTTGGCATGCATAAAGCAGTTAACCAAGTGTCACTTCAAGTAAAAAAACATGAATTAAAATCGATTATCGGTCCAAATGGCGCCGGAAAAACAACGTTTTTTAATCTAATCAGCGGCCAGTTAAAAGCAACGGAAGGTAAAGTGTTCCTTAATGGAGACGATATTACGAAGCTCTCACCCACGGTTAGAACTAGAAGAGGAATTGGGCGTTCTTTTCAATTAACCAATGTTTTCCCTAATTTAACTGTTTTAGAAAATGTCAGATTAGCTTCACAGTCTAAGGCAGGCATCAGATTTCAAATGCTAAGACATTTCGCTTCTTATAAGTCAGTTCAAGAAAATGCCATGGAACTGCTGGAGCTGGTCCTTTTGAAGGGAAAAGAAGGGGAACTGGCAAAAAATCTCGCTCATGGTGAGAAACGAAAGCTTGAGCTTGCTATGCTCCTAGCCCTTGGAACCGATGTTTTATTGCTCGATGAACCAACTGCGGGGATGTCATTAGAAGAAGTGCCAGCGATTCTTGAAGTGATTCACTCGATCAAAGCCAGAGGGGATAAAACCATTCTTCTCATTGAGCACAAAATGGATATGATTTTAGATTTGTCCGACTCAATTGCCGTATTATATAACGGAACCCTATTAGCAGATGGAAATCCTCGGGAAATTATGGACAATGAAACGGTTCAGCAAGCGTACTTAGGAGGACTTTACAATGAGTTCACTGCTTAGTTTGGAAAATGTAGAAACCTTTATTGGCCAATATCACATCCTCCAGGGTGTTAATCTTGAAGTAAAACAGGGGGACATTACTGTTTTATTAGGGAGAAACGGTGCAGGGAAAACGACAACATTGCGAACCATTATGGGCTATTATCCGCCATCTAAAGGTGTCATCACATTTGTGGGAGAACGATTAAATGGGTTAAAAACTTTCCAGATTGCTAAAAAAGGAATTGGCTATGTCCCAGAGGATCAGGGAATTTTTCCTTTCTTAACTGTTGAGGAACATATGAAGGTTGCTATGCAAAAAAACAATGATCATACGAAATCACGGGTTGAATGGGTCCTTGAATTGTTTCCTGATTTAAAAAAGTATTGGAAAAAAGAAGGCGGTCATTTGAGCGGTGGTCAAAAGCAAATGCTCGCGATTGCCAGAGCCTTCGTTAATGATAACCGCTTGCTTCTCATCGATGAGCCGAGTAAGGGACTTGCTCCAATTGTAGTGGAAAAGGTGATGGAAGCTTTAGTTCAAATAAAAGAGAAAACATCCATTTTACTGGTGGAACAAAACTTTTTAATGGCCAGTCAAATAGGGGATTCCTTCTTTATTATGGATGACGGTAAAACTGTTCACTCTGGTGAGATGGAGCAGTTAAAACAAGATGAAGATTTACGCAAAAAGTATTTAGGGATTGCATAAAGGGAGGCAGAAATATGGAGATGCTATCAGTTGTAGCAAACCTGACGATTAATGGGTTGGCAACCGGGATGCTTATATTCTTACTCGCTGCAGGCCTCACTTTAATTTTTGGGCTAATGGATGTTTTGAATTTTGCCCATGGCGGACTATTTGCCTGGGGGGCCTATGCCGGGATTTGGATTTACAATGAGACAGCAAGCTTTTGGATCGGAATCCTTGGAGCCATACTGTGCGGATTATTACTAGGTTTATTTACTGAAAAGTTAATTATCAAACCAGTGTATGGAAATCATATTCAGCAAATTTTGATTACGCTTGGATTTATGATGGTGCTTTCTGAATCTCTAAAGGTTGTGTGGGGACCAAATCAAATTCATGCCTCTACTCCAGGTTTTTTAACAGGAAGCTGGGAGATAGGCGGCATTATTTTGATAAAATACCGCTTATTCATTATTGCTATTGGACTTTTAATCTTTGTCTTAATCAGCTTTGTTTTAAAGCGAACCAAAATAGGATTAGTCGTAAGAGCTGGAGTCATGAATAAAGAAATGGTTCAGGCCTTAGGAATTAATATTCAAAATGTTTTTATGTGGGTATTTATGGTGGGTGCGGCATTAGCCGCTCTTGGCGGGGTTTTGTTAGGGCCTTATTCAGGTGTCATTCATGCGGAAATGGGGATGGAGTACGCGATTCTTGCATTTATTGTGGTTGTGATTGGCGGAATGGGGAATTTTACTGGCTCGATTTTAGCTGCCATCTTAGTTGGATTAGCTGGAGCTTTTATGGCCTATTTTGTTCCAGACCTTTCGCTCGCGGTCAATATGATCATTATGGCCCTTGTATTAGTTTTCAAACCACAAGGCTTATTCGGAGCAAAGGGGTGAGAGTATGGCAGTATTGAAACGAAATCCAGGAATCGTGTTTTTCGTATTGGCAGCAGCTGTTCTTTTCTGTTGGCCATTCCTCTATGAATCTAGAAGTTTACTGATTCTTTTAACGCAAGTTTTTATTTTTGCTGCTTTTGCGATGAGTTACGATCTCTTATTAGGCTATACGGGAATCGTCTCGTTTGGGCATGCGATGTTCTTTGGAATTGGCGCCTATATGACAGGAATTTTTATGAAGCATATTGAACCGACAAACGTTTATTTATTCTTATCAATTCTTGCCGCTATTGTTGTATCTGCTATCGTAAGCTACATTGTGGGTTTGTTAACATTACGGTTAAAAAGTCATTTTTATGCAATGCTTACTCTTGCACTTTCTGGACTCTTTCTCGTTTTAGCCGAAAAATGGAGAACAGTCACATTTGGAAACGACGGCTTCACCTTTCGCGTACCTGATTTCTTAAGAGATCGACTAACCTTTTATCTTATTTGCCTAGTTTCTATGTTAGTTATTTATCTATTTTTAAGACGATTTACCCAATCTCCGCTTGGCCGGGTACTTCAGGGCATTCGTGAAAATGAACAGCGAATTGAATCATTGGGCTACCAAGTGATCCAATACAAAATAATTGTGAGTGTGGTGGCAGGTGTAATTGCTGCATTTGCCGGTAGCTTATATGGAATTTCCCTTAGATATGTTAACACAAGTGTATTTGCTATGGATATTACACTGGATGCCTTGCTGATGACGATTATAGGAGGAGTAGGGACACTGGTAGGTGCCATTATTGGTTCTGGGATTATTGAATTTACACATCATTGGCTGACTGAATTGGCGAAAGTGCATTGGATTTTTGAACGGTGGATCATCATTTTCGGGATTATCTATATTTTGGTGGTGATCTTCTTCCCGCAAGGAATTGTCGGAGCCTGGAACAAAATTCGGACTCGAAAAAAATCAGCTTCAAAGGAAAAGAATCAATCAAACTTAAAATCTGCGAATCATAAGGCTTCTTCTTAAGGAGGGTTTGTAGTGGATGAAAAAATAGTAGATTCCTTTATTGTCCGAGTCCAAAAAGTGGATGAGGAAAAGAAACGAATCAAGGTGGTTCATGTTCAGCAAGGAGAAGAGAGAATCGTAGAATCTTTAGAAGAAGCCTATCATTGTATGTGCCAGATGCTTGATTCGGCTAAAGATAAAGGGGGGAGTTAACGTATGTCAATCGGAATTGTCAGTACCGGTGTATATCTTCCCGAAACTTTCATGACCAGTCAAGAAATTAGTGACCAATCCGGCCTCCCTCTTCATGTTGTAGAAGAGAAGATGGGAATCAAGAAAAAGCCGGTTGCAGGATCAGATGACCATACCTGTGAAATGGGGATTAAGGCCGCCAAGGCTGCACTGGAAAAGGGAGGTATTAATCCAGAATCGATCGATCTTGTCATATATATTGGTGAAGAGTATAAAGAGTATCCTTTATGGACAGCAGGTATTAAACTCCAAGAGGAAATTGGTGCGAAAAATGCATGGGCCTTCGATATAGCTCTCCGCTGCGGCACTACCGTTATGGCTTTACAGGTTGCCAAAAGCTTAATGATGACTGGTAACATTGAAACGGTCTTGTTGGCAGGAGGCTATCGCAACGAGGACTTTATAGATTATCAAAATCCAAGAACCCGTTTTATGTATAACTTAGGTGCTGGAGGAGCGGCCATTGTCCTAAAAAAAGGAATGCAGCGTAATTTGCTGCTAGAAGGTTCCATTATCACGGACGGCTCCTTTTCGGAAGATGTTATCGTACCGATTGGCGGGACGAAGCATCGTCTGCACGAAGGTTTTGATGAAAAGCTGTATAAGTTTGATGTTCCAGATCCGGAAAGCATGAAAACGAGACTGGAAGAAAAGTCGTTAGCTAATTTCCTAAAAGTGATTCGTACTTCCATCGCGAAATCAGGGTTCACTGAAAAAGACATTGATTATGTTGCTATGCTTCATATGAAGCGTTCAGCTCATCAATACGTCCTTGATCAGCTGGGCTTAAGTGAAAATCATTCCATATATTTAGAGGATTTTGGACATATCGGACAAATGGATCAAATTATCTCGTTAGAGCTTGCACTCCAAGAAGGAAAAATTAAAGACGGTGACGTAATTGTTTTGGTAAGCGCAGGTATTGGGTATGCGTGGGCTTCCACAGTCGTACAATGGGGAACGTTTAATTAATGGGAGGAGATAAGATGAAAACGGTCATAAACTATTCGGTTCTGCCAAATGGGGAAAGAATCGCTTATCAGGAAAGAGAAGGCGGAGATATTCCGTTTGTTCTGATTCATGGAAACATGACTTCATCGGTTCACTGGGACATCGTCATAGAAAGGCTAGATCCGAAATTTAAAGTGTATGCGGTTGATATGCGAGGTTTTGGGCATTCAAGCTACCATCAGAGAATCGAATCGATTCGCGATTTTTCTGAAGATATAAAAGCGTGGGCTGATGAAATTGGATTAAGAAACTTTATTTGTATGGGCTGGTCTACTGGAGGAGCAGTCGGAATGCAGCTAGCTGCTGATCATCCGGGTTACATATCTCAGTTGCTTCTGCTCGCTTCCGCTTCTACAAGGGGATATGCTTTCTATGCGGCTTTAGAGGATGGTCTCCCAGATGTAAATAAAAGATTTACGAGCCTTGAGGAAATTAAACAGGATATTGTGAGAACAATCCCGATCCAAAATGCTTATGATGAAAAGAATAAGGGGTTCCTCGAGGCAGTGTGGAATGCTGCCATTTATCGAAAAAAACAGCCGGAGCGGGACAGATATGACCGTTACTTAGAGGACATGTTAACCCAAAGAAATTTAGCAGAAGTGTATCATGCTTTAAATACGTTTAACATCAGCCCTGAATATAACGGATTAACAGAAGGAACGAACCAAGTTAAAGATATTATGATTCCAGTTGCCGTTTTATATGGAGAAGAGGATATGGTTGTTTTGAGACAGATGACGGAAGAAATTTTAGAGGACTTTGGCGGAAGAGCAGAAGCTTTTGCGTTAAAAGGCTGCGGCCATTCACCGCTAATTGATGATCCAGATCAATTGCTTTCCGCGATAGAAGGGTTTTTACAGAAAGTCGGGGTGTAATAGATGAGGTTAAAAAATCGGGTTGCTATTATTACAGGTGCCGCTAATGGGATTGGATTAGAAGCGGCGCATGTATTTGTGCGAGAAGGGGCAAAGGTGGTGCTCGCTGATTTTCAAGAAGAAGCAGGTAACACAGCTGCTCAAAAACTGAAAGAAGAAGGGTACGAAGCATTATTCGTGCAAGTGGATGTCAGCAAAAAAGAGAGTGTCACACATCTGATAGAGCGCACCCTTGATGAATATGGAACGATTGATATTTTAGTCAATAATGCAGGAATTACACGGGATGCGCTGCTTGTCAAAATGACAGAAGAAGATTTTAAAAGAGTTCTAGATGTGAATGTAACCGGAGTTTTTCTTTGTACCCAGGCTGTTGTTCCAATTATGGCAGAAAAGGGATATGGGAAAATTATTAACACCTCTTCTGTCTCTGGAGTTTATGGAAATGTCGGCCAAACTAATTATGCAGCCAGTAAAGCAGCGGTAGTAGGTATGACGAAAACATGGGCCAAAGAACTGGGGAGAAAAGGAATTCGGGTTAATGCCGTTGCACCAGGATTTATCGAAACAGGAATGGTTGAAACCGTTCCTGAAAAAGTAATCGAATCTTTGAAAAAAATGATTCCAGCGATGGAACTCGGAAAACCAACCGATATTGCAAATGCATACCTTTACCTTGCTTCTGAAGAATCTCATTATGTGAATGGAACAGTTCTCCATGTTGATGGAGGAATCATTATGTAATAGTTGTATTTTTTTAAGTGGTCTGACCCTACAGCTTTAGCGGGGCTAGGCCCTTTTTGTTTGTAATATATAGAGAAGGAATTTTACTGGATGGGAATAACGAAGAAGTGTCCATGAAAGAGCCTCTAAAGGAACATACCAGCCCAGCTCTTTTTTGAAAGACACTTCCTAGATCCTCTTCCGTTTTATGTTCCTCATGCGTTAGTTAATCCACCAACATCTTATGTAACTCTTTTGTAACTCTGCTTCGATACCTTTAGGGTACGGACTGGATGATAAATGAGGTGGAACTAGATGCAGGTGGAATTGAATTGGATTACAAGCAGAGCGAGACTTTCTGGAGACAATATCGCTGTTATAGATGGAGAAACCAATCAGGTTTATACGTATGAGCAGTTAGACTATCGTTCGAACAGTCTGGCCTATTCCCTGCAAAATATGGGAGTGAAAAAAGGAGATCGATTGGCTATTCTTTCTCCCAATGATGTGTCTTATTTAGATCTATTGTTTGCTTGTATCAAACTTAATGCGATTTTTGTCCCTTTAAATTGGCGATTGGCAAAAGAAGAAATAGAGTGGATTCTAAATGATTCAGAACCCGCCTGCGTATTTTGCCATTCAGATTATACATTGATGATTTCGGATTTCGCGAGATTTTCAGTTATCACTCTACATACAGAACAATATAAATCGATGGTAAGCGGGAATCGACATCCTGTTTTATTTGAGGAACAACATGAGCGGGATGCTTTAGCGATGATTTATACCGGAGGAACAACAGGTAAGCCTAAAGGTGTTATTCTTTCCCATCAATCGATTCTTTGGAATGCGATGAATACGATCATAAGCTGGAATTTGACGAAGGATGATACAACGTTAACCGTGCTGCCGATGTTTCATACAGGGGGACTGAACGCCTTAACAATCCCCATTCTTTTAATGGGAGGCAAGGTGGTGCTAGCTCAATTATTTACTCCTGAAAAAGCAACGAGATTATTAGAGCAGCACCAATGTACAATTGTATTATTTGTACCAACGATGTATCAGTCGTTCATTAATTCGCACGTTTTTACCGAGCATTCCTATCCATCTATGAAGCTATTTCTTTCAGGAGGTGCTCCTTGTCCAGCAGAAATTTATGATGCGTTCAAAGAAAAGGGCATTCTTTTTAAAGAAGGATATGGGTTAACAGAAGCAGGTCCTAATAATTTTTATATTGATCCTGAAATGGCTTATGAAAAAAGGGGATCTGTTGGAAAGCCGATGCTGTTTAATGACGCCAAAATTATAAATGATGAAGGGAAAGAAGCAAAAGCCAACGAAATTGGAGAACTATGGGTAAAAGGAAAACACGGTTTTGAATTATATTGGAACAACCTCGAAGCAACCGTTGAAACAAAAAACGACGGCTGGATTGCTACAGGGGATTTAGCAAAAAAAGATGAGGAAGGCTATTACTATATAGTTGGCAGAAAGAAAGACCTCATTATTACCGGTGGAGAAAATGTGTATCCATTAGAAGTAGAACAATGTTTACTTAAACACCCATCGATATTGGAAGCAGCTGTCGTTGGTATTCCAGATATGTACTGGGGTGAAAAAGTAACCGGATTTCTTGTGGTAAAAGATGGATCCTGCTTAGACGATAAGGAGATAACCGATTTTTGTGCGCAATATTTAGGAAAATATAAGATTCCAAAAACCTATCATATTGTAGCAGAGCTGCCGAAAACCCATGTAGGAAAAATCGATAAAAAAAGACTAAAAGAAATGGGAATTCATAAGGTTCGTGAATAACAAAAAGACAAAGTGTAAGCTAATCAGAGCCTGGCACTTTGTCTTTTTGTTTTTGGAAAAAGAGAGGTTCCCAGTAAAAGGTTGGCCAGAAATAAGAAAATTAATAATAAAACAGTGATTTTGAAGGAAAGCCAAATCGCAATCGGAGAAGCTGCAGTTGCACCTGTCAGTAAAATGAAAGAATAAATCGATAATGCTTTGGCCCGATCCTTTCCGGCAATCGATCCAATGATAGTGATCATGGTTGGTACGAGAATAGAAACGGACGAAACCAATAAGATTGAAACGATTGCCAATATGTGAAAAGATGGATCAAAAATCAAAAGGGTTAAGCTTGTGATTCCTAGAAAAAGACCGAGATACAGGGTTTTCATATCTCCCCACTTATCAAGGATTTTTCCCGTAAAAAAAGAAAGAATCGCTCCAAATAATCCAGTTACCCGAAGCATAAATAATTCGTTTGGGTTGTCACTATAAAAATGATTCAATCCATCATAGAAAGCAATAAACGAAAACAGTAGAGTAAAAACGATTCCATAGCATTTCAGCAATGATTTATTTTGAACAATGCGCCTATACGTTTTTAGCAGCTCTCCCCGATTGCAGGCTTCTTTAATTTTTGGCAAACTAACGAATGTCATGACGAATAATGCTGCATAGGAAATCGCAAAGAAATAATAGGTATCCCGCCAGTGAGAAATATCCGCAAAAACCTGGCTAATTACCTGACCTAAAATGCCTGCCACTAAAAACCCTGTATTAATCAGAGAGATGACAAGAGTTCGATATCTTGCAGGAAAGGCTTCAAAGCAATACGTAAAGGTAACAGGAGCAAAAGTCGCCAGTGAAAATCCCTGTATGGCTCTGAACAGATAGAGACTCTCAATAGTAGGAGACAACCCGACTAAAAGAGTCGTGATGGCGGAAGTCAGGAGTCCGAAAATAATGATTATTCTTCTTCCAAAGGCATCCGATATGGCTCCGAAGGTTAAAAGACCAAAAGAGTAGAATAAGGTAAAAAGGGTACTGCCAAATACAACTTGCTGTGTTTTTACATCGAGACTTTCCGATACATGCGGATAAATCGGAATAAGGGTGTAGATATTGCAAGCCACAAATACACCACACATCACTAATACCACACCGGTAAAAAATAATATTTTCCTGGATTCAACCATGATGATCACCACCAATAAGTATTGGATAGCTATACGCCTCTGGGTCCGAGTTAGTAGGTTCTGAGTTCGGTTATCAGGGTCCCGAGTTCGGTTATCAGGGTTCCGAGTTCGGTTATCAGGGTTCCGAGTTCGGTTATCAGGGTTCCGAGTACGGTTACCAGGGTTCCGAGTACGGTTATCAGGGTTCCGAGTTCGGTTACCAGGGTTCCGAGTTCGGTTACCAGGGTTCCGAGTTCGGTTATCAGGGTTCCGAGTTCAATTATCGGGGTTCCGAGTTCGGTTACCAGGGTTCTGAGTTCGGTTATCAGGGTTCCGAGTTCGGTTACCAGGGTTCCGAGTTCGGTTATCAGGGTTCCGAGTTCGGTTACCAGGGTTCCGAGTTCGGTTATCCGACTTCTGAGTTCGGTTATCTGTCCCTGACTTCGGTTATCTGTCCCTGAGTTCCGTTATTTTGCCAAGATGTTTCAGGAATCCGCCATTTGTTTGGATAACCGGACCTTAAGTTAGCGAAATTTGCCCTCTGAGTTCCGATAAACGAGCTCTGAGTTCCTAAATCAGCACTCCGGATTCCGAAAACTGGTCCCTGAGTTCCGATAATCGAGCCCAGAGTTCAGAAATCCTCCCTCTAGTTTTCCGATAGCAGCTATATAAGTCCTGATACCCAGTTCCTCAGTTCAATAGCCTTTAAGATAAAAATATGATTCATCTGCAAGTTAGGAAGATTGTTTCCTAAAAGTGGTCATGCTCATTTCATAGAATGCAAGCGGAAAGTAAGGTAAAATAAGGATAGAATTAATGGATAACGGACTGTTTTTGAGAAAGGAAGAGGATGAGTTTGTCAGTAACGTTTTTATTAGGGCGTTCGGGTTCAGGAAAAACAGAGAGAATGCTAGAAGAAATCATAGCAGATCTAAAGGAACAGCCACTCGGTCCGCCGATTTTAATTATCGTACCGGATCAAATGACCTTTCAAATTGAATACGAATTAGCGAAGCGTCTCCCGGCAAACGGAATGATCCGTGCACAAGTCTATAGCTTTTCAAGACTTGCCTGGCGGGTTCTTCAGGAAACAGGGGGATTAACCAGGCTTCCGATCGACTCTACAGGAATCAGTATGCTCATCAGAAAAATACTGAATGAAAGAAAAAATGAGCTTCGTTTATTTCAATCTCAGGGTGATAAAATCGGCTTTATTGAAAAGCTTGGCGAATTGTTAACAGAATTAAAACGTTATTGTGTCCAGCCAGAAGAATTACAGCAGCTGCATAGCGAGTTAGAACAGGAAATTGGGAGATCGACTCTTTCTGATAAACTCAATGATTTGCCGCTTGTTCTGCAAGCTTTTCAAGAGAGAATTGAAGGGAAATATATTGATCAAGAAGACAGTCTTCGTTTACTGGCAGAACAAATGTCTTTTTCGAGTTTACTGAATGGTGCAAAGGTATATGTGGATGGATTTTATAGCTTTACGCCTCAGGAATATGAGGTTATTGCAAGCTTAATGAACGGTTCCGTACATATCCATTTTCTGTTAACTCTCGATCGGCCTTATCGGAATGAACTGCCTAATGAGCTGGAAATATTCAGAATGTCTGGAGAAACATATGCAACTCTATATCAAATCGCAAGAGATGCGGGTATTCATTGTGAAGATGAGATTCTTGAGAATCAATACCGGGCTCATGTTTCACTGAACCATTTAGAAGGAGAACTGGTGAGTATGCCTCCGGTTCCTTTTTTAGAGGATGCGGCAATTACAATGGCAGAGGCTGCGAATCGCCGTGCAGAAGTGGAAGGAATGGCTCAATCGATTCACAAATTAGTCAGAGAGGAAAATTATCGTTTTCGTGACATTGCGATATTAGTTCGCAATGGATCCACTTATGATGAACTGTTTGATACGATTTTCAAACAGTATGATATTCCATATTTTAAGGATCAAAAGAGGAAAATGATACATCACCCAGTGATTGAATTGATTCGCTCTGTACTTGAAGTCATTCAGCAGAATTGGCGCTATGAGCCGATTTTTAGGGCGGTTAAAACGGAATTATTGTATCCGCGTGAGGCAGATGCATCCATCTTCCGTTCAGATGCAGACCTTCTTGAAAATTACTGTCTGGCTTATGGTATTAAAGGAAAGCAGTGGACAAGCAAGGAACGTTGGAAATACAGACGATACAAAGGGCTTGAATGGACTGACCTGCCTCAGACCGATGAGGAAAAAAGAATGGAAACGAAAATTAATGAGCTTCGGATTATTGTCTCGGCTCCTATAAACCGCTTTGCTAACCGACTAAAACGTGCTAGTAATGTAAAAGAGCAAGTAGAGGCTCTTTATTTATTCTTAGAAGAATTAGAGATTCCTGCTAAACTGGAAAAATGGATCCATGAAGCAGAGGAAAAAGGAAACCTCGAACAAGCGAGAGAACATGATCAGGTGTGGGATGCTGTGATCCGTTTATTGGATCAGGCTGTTGAATTACTGGGGGATGAGGAGCTTTCCCTCAAGCAATTTTCAGAAATCATAGAATCAGGCTTTAATGCTCTTACCTATTCAATAGTTCCGCAATCTCTTGATCAGGTCGTGATTGCCAATATGGATCAGTCAAGAATCCACCATGGGAAAGCTGCTTTTATTATTGGACTTAATGATGGTGTGCTCCCGCAAAAGCAATCAGACGATGGAATCATTGCCGATGAAGAGCGGATTCTCATGAAAAACGCGGGGATTCCTCTAGCGCCAAGCAGTGAAATTCGTTTGTTAGATGAAGATTTTATTGCCTATAAAGCTTTTACAACTCCGATGGAAAAGCTATTTGTGAGCTATCCGATTGCCGATGAAGAGGGGAAAAGCTTGCTGGCCTCTCCTTGGATAAAACGATTAAAAGAGCTGTTCCCTAAAACCGAACGACTTACCTGGGGCTTAGAGCCTTCTGAGTCATCAGAAAAGCAATTTGCGCTTAACCCGGATGTAGCTTTATCACATTTAACCAGCCAATTGCAGCTTTACAAAAAAGGTTATCCGATTTCTGATTTTTGGTGGGATGTTTATAACGTATTGATGGATATTCCATCACTTAAAACTACAACCGAGAAAGTACTCGCTAGTTTATTCTTTGAAAATAAAGCAAAGGACCTAAGCAAAAAAATTACGAAAGAGCTTTATGGGAATGAGATTCAGGCAAGTGTCTCAAGAATGGAAAAGTTCAATTCGTGCCCATTCTCACACTTTATTTCACATGGTTTGCGTCTTGAACCAAGACTTATTTATAAATTAGATGCGCCCAATATAGGAGAGCTTTTTCATGGGGCTTTAAAACTGTTAGCAGACCATTTGGAAGCGAGTCAACGGTCCTGGGCGTCTTTATCGAAGCAGGATTGTGAAAAGTTATCCAAAGATGTGGTAGAAGCTTTAGCTCCAAAGCTGCAAAATCAGATACTGCTCAGTTCAAACCGGCATCATTATATACGTCATAAATTAGAGCAGGTGATTGCAAAAACATCGTACGCCTTAAGCAAACAGGCACAAGCAAGTAAGTTTGTACCTGCCGGATTGGAACTTGGATTCGGAAAAAATGGAACACTCCCTCCGCTTACGTTCTCATTAGATGATGGTACGAAGATGGAGCTGGTTGGGCGAATTGACCGGGTCGATACGGCTACCTATAATAGCGGGACATATATCCGGGTGGTAGATTATAAATCCAGCAAAAAAGAACTCCAGCTAAGTGATATTTACTATGGTTTATCTCTGCAAATGATGACTTATTTAGATTTGGCTGTGACGTATTCAAAGGACTGGCTCGGTACAAAAGCAGATCCCGCTGGAGTACTTTACTTCCATATCCATAATCCATTCCTACAGACTAATGTGCCGCTTGAGGAAGAACAAATTGAATCCGAGCTATTAAAACAATACAAAATGTTAGGTCTTTTATTATCAGACCCTGACATTGTGAAACTGATGGATCAAAGCCTTGAGAGCGGAACTTCATCGATCGTTTCAGCAGGTTTGAAAAAGGATGGAAGTTTTAATGCTCACTCAAAAATTGCTGCCAAAGAAGAATTTGATGTCTTAAGAAAATATGTGAGAAAGACATTTAAAAAAGCAGGTAACCAAATGGTAGCGGGCCGAGTCGACATTGCTCCATATAAGTTAAGGAACCAGACCCCTTGCACGTTTTGTTCCTATAAATCTATTTGCCAATTTGATAGCGGCTTACCAGAAAATTCGTATCGCCATCTGCAGCATGCTAAATCAGAAACAGCAATTGACCTGATCAGAAGGGAGGTTGAGGTAAATGAATAAACCAAGATGGACTGAGAATCAGGAGAAAGCAATCTTTGCATCTGGGAAAGATATTCTGGTTGCAGCAGCAGCTGGATCAGGAAAAACCGCAGTCCTGGTAGAAAGAATTATTCAAAAGCTGATGGACGAAGAACATGGATACAATGTTGATGAATTATTAGTAGTAACTTTTACGAATGCCTCTGCAGCTGAGATGAGACACCGGATTGGAAATGCCCTTGAAGCTGCGATAAAAGAGAATCCTCATTCTCTTCATTTGCGCAAGCAATTAACCCTGTTAAATAGGGCGTCTATATCTACTCTGCACTCATTCTGCTTGGATGTCGTCCGAAAATATTATTATCTTGTTGACTTAGACCCCAATTTTAGGATAGCTGACTCAAGTGAACTGGCTCTCATTCAGGATGAAGTGATGGATGAATTGCTAGAAGACAGTTATGCGATGGAGGATTCGGAGGAATTTTATCAGCTTGTCGATGTCTTTGCCGATGATCGTTCTGACCTGCCGCTGCAGGTGATTATTCGAAATTTGTATGAGTTTTCTAGGGCCAACCCAAACCCAAACGAATGGTTTAAAAAGTTAATTGAACTGTACGATATACAACCAGATACAGGAATCAATGATCTCAGCTTTACAAAAACCATTATGGAATCTATCTTGATGGAACTTAATGCAGCTAAATCGATGTTAGAGCAGGCGATTGAATTAGCTGCTCTTCCAGGCGGTCCTCAACCCAAAATTCAAACATATGAACAAGATATAGCCTTTGTTCAGATGCTGCGAGAGGCTGCTGAAATTGGATGGGATACTTTATATCAAACAATTCAAGCTCAAGGGTTTTTGAAGGCAGTGTCGGTTAAAAAAGCAGACTATGATGAAGAATTGTTAAAGCAAACAGATACGCTGCGAAAGAAAGCGAAGGAACTGGTTGAAAAGATTAAAGAGCAATTTTTTTCAAGAAAACCAGATTCTTATCTGAATGATATAAGGTCGATGAAACCTATTGTTGAGGGAGTCGTGCGGTTAGTTCAACGATATCACAAGAAATTTCAGGCAGTGAAAATGGAAAAATCCCTGATTGATTTTGGCGATTTAGAACATTTTTGCCTGTCAATCTTAATGGAGGAAAATAAGCCCTCTAAAATTGCGAAAGCCTTTCAGGAACGATTCAAAGAAATCCTTGTCGACGAGTATCAGGACACCAACCTTGTTCAAGAAACGATTATCCAGCTGATCAAAAAAGGTTCAGAACAAAACGGGAACTTATTCATGGTAGGGGATGTCAAACAATCGATTTATAAGTTCCGATTAGCAGAACCGCAGCTCTTTATTGAGAAATATCGCTCGTTTTGGCCAGACGTAAAAGCTCCAAGCGGTTTAAGAATAGACTTGGCACAGAATTTCAGAAGCCGGGATGAAGTACTTCATGGAACTAACTTTATTTTTAAGCAAACAATGGGGGAAAAAGTAGGAGATATAGAATATACAGAGGATGCCGAGCTTAAAGTCAATGATCTCTATCCTCCTTCTCCATTTCCTATATCGGTTATTCTAATAGAAAAAGATGGTCAGAATGACGATCTGGAGGAAAACCAAGAAGAGGATCTTGAAAAATCACAGCTCGAAGCGAGATTTATAGCAAAAGAGATTCGTGCCTTAATCGATAGCGGAGAAGAAGTATACGATCCGAAAATAGGCTCATATCGACAGCTCCAGTTCAGAGATATTGTGATTTTACTGCGTTCGATGCCATGGGCACAGACTATTATGGACGAATGTAAAGAATTAGGGATACCGGTATATGCGGATCTGTCCGACGGTTATTTTGAAGCAACTGAAGTTGCTATTATGCTGTCACTCTTAAAAATTATTGATAACCCGCAGCAAGATATCCCGCTGGCTGCTGTATTACGGTCACCTATAGTTGGAATGGATGAGGAAGAATTAGCGCTAGTACGGATCGCACATAAAAAGGGGAGTTATTTTGAAGCATTTACTTCCTTCATAAACGATGAGGTTCCTGAACATAGTGCAGCTAAGAAAAAAGGAATGGACTTCCTTAATTATCTCGAAAACTGGAGAGTACTGGCAAGAAGAGGAACTTTATCAGAGCTAATTTGGCAAATCTATCAAGATACAAAGTTTTTAGAATATGTCGGCGGACTTCCAGGCGGAAAGCAAAGACAAGCCAATCTTCGCGCTCTTTACGATCGGGCAAGGGTCTACGAAACAACCTCCTTTAGAGGACTGTTCCGCTTTCTTCGTTTTGTTGAGAGATTGCAAGAACGCGGCGAGGACCTGGGGACAGCCCGTTCGATTGGGGAACAGGATGATGTTGTCCGATTAATGACGATTCACCGTTCAAAGGGATTAGAATTCCCTTATGTCTTTATTGCAGGATTAAATAAAAATTTCAATATGAAAGATGTGCAGTCATCAACCCTTTTAGATAAGGAGCTTGGCATAGCCATGAAATATGTTGATCCGATAAAACGGCTCACTTATCCATCTTTGCCGCAATTAGCGTTTGCCCGTAAAAAACGCCTAGAATCGCTATCAGAAGAAATGAGAATTTTGTATGTAGCCTTAACGCGGGCCAAGGAAAAATTGTATCTGTTAGGGACAATTTCTGAGCTTGGAAAATCTGTTGAAAAATGGAGTTTATCCGGGGACAAACCTGGCTGGCTTTTACCTGACTTTGTCCGGTCTAAGGCTTCTTCCTATTTAGACTGGATTGGTCCTGCTCTTTTAAGATCTAAAGATATTCAGGAAGTACTTAGCGAAATGGGTTTATCATCTCCTTATAAGCCGCTTGAACATCCGTCACGCTTTGAACTTTCTATTATTTCAGCTCCTTTACTAATGAGCAATGACTCAAGTGAGAAGCAAAGACAAAATGGGCTTGAGGCAGTCCGAAATGGAGAGCCCGTTGGAGAGATTGGAGATAAAACAGAGGCACTTCTAAAGCAAATGACATGGGAGTACTCATATCAATCGGTAACCAGCATGCGCTCAAAAATGTCTGTTTCTGAGTTGAAAAGACAGCGGGAATGGGTTAATCGAGAAGAGATGCTCCCTACCTTGCGTCGTACCTCTTTGTTTGACCGGCCAAGCTTTTTACAAGAAAAAAGGCTTACTCCAACTGAACGGGGGACGGCGATGCACCTAGTCATGCAGCATGTTCCGTTACAGCAGGAAGTTACTTTGGAAAGTATTCATGCTTTATTAAATCGTATGATAACGATTCAGTTGCTTACAGAAGAACAAGCAAAATGCATTGATCCGGAGCAAATCCTGAATTTTTTTGAATCCAACGTCGGAGCGAGAATGCTAAAGGCTCCTGCTGTATACCGAGAGCTTCCATTTAGCTTTGTTTTACCGGTAGAAGATCAACTGGATGAAAAAATTCTGATCCAAGGGATCATTGACTGCTTATTTGAAGATGAACAGGGATTGGTACTAATCGATTTTAAATCCGATACAATCACAGGGAAGTACCCGAATGGATTTGAACAGGCAAAACCTGAGTTGATAGAACGATATAAAACCCAAATTGAATTATATAAAAAAGCGGTAGAAAAAATTGTGGTCAAGCCTCTCCAAGAAGCATGTCTATATTTCTTTGACGGAGGTCATCAAATTTCATTTATTAACGAAATGAATAATAGCAAGACCTAAAAATAATTGGCAAAATGAAAGGCCGATAGAGAATATTTCTCTCTGTCGGCCATATTTATGAGTTTTTATATTCAGCTAGTGGGGAAAGCGGCCAGTGTTATGCATTTCCGGTGATAGGCTGATCAATCGCATTTAAATCGATGTAGTTGCTCGCACTTAGGAAATTATTGTTAATGATAAACGGACCAGTATTATGGGCACCTGACCCGGAAATCGTTTTGTGACTGCTCTTAGGAGAAACATAAAAGGTATCACCAAACTGTACCTCGCCACCGCTTACCGAAAAGATTTGAATAGGACCTACTATGGCAGGCATAACCAACATCCTCTTCTCTTTATAGTCTCTTTATTCTATGGGATTTACCCATTAATCGTTCTCCTTTGGCTTTAATTGGCGAATATGTTTAACCCTCGATTCCATGTAGGCTTTCCCAATATTTCCAACCTTCACTATAGAAGATGTGGATGTTGCTGTAATATCAACTTTATTAACAAAAATATTAGGGTTATATTGATAAAAATTGGCTCTGACATTCCCTTTAGGCGGTAATGGAATTCGTTCGGAAAAAATAGAGATTTCTGGCCCATCGACTGGTCCCTCATAACCAAAAAAGATTTCCTCTTCTCTTTGAACTGCAAATACATCAGCTCGTGAACAAATCGTATTGGTATCCCCTAAACGGACTAAGGAACTAAAGCTGACCGTATTGAATAATAAACGATTGACGTGTGATATTCTCTTCCACATGTTGATCAGCCTTCTGGTGTAAGAGGTACAAAAGGTCCGATGATCAATGCTTCTGGCGGAGTATCAAAAGTAGCAGCGAGCTGAATCGTTTCAGAATCGCCAATCTGCACTAAAGAAGCACTCGTGACTCCAACTATATGAATTGAGCCAACTGATAATTCTCGATTTAATACATTAAACTCCATTATGAGGATTCTCTCCTTTTGGATCAGATTGAAAACGTGTCAGGAATGAGTAGATTCCCTGTTGTATTTCACCTCTGATACGGGCAGAAACCATTTCCGCAACTTGCTCCGCTGACTCCTGTTGAATTACTTGCGGCGGTAGCTGCCCGATATGATATCGGATTCTTGTTTTTAATTGATTCTTGATATCTTGGCTAATCAATTCTAGGTAAGACTCATTTGGCTGGATTCCAAGCTGATCTTTTGTATCCGAAATAATCTGCGGGACAGATTCGTCGAGATACTGATTCATTTTCTCTTCTATTAAATCATGAATCACCACATTTTTTGGATCGTAGACTGGTGAGGGAACAGGATGCTGTCCAGTCGAAAGATCTCCTATATTTTGCAAATCCTGTGGCGATATTCCTACATTCAATGTACCCTCTAGTGTCTCAATTTTTAATTGGTCAAACTTATATTCAATTCGATCGATTTTTAAAGGAGGCTGTGACCGAAGCTCTGTCACGATTTTTTTTAGTTCATCAATTTCTTTTTCCAACTGTTGAATTTTTTTATGGTGTCTCTCCATGAGTTGTTGGTATGAATCCGCATAGGAATAAGGTTGGTACATGTAATCCCGCCTTTCTTTTAAAACTATACAGTTGGGGCTCCTAATGGAACGAGTGAAGGTTCAACACCTGGAGCCTCGCCGGTCTGTGTGACAGGACCTACAACTCCATCAGCTTCAGGTGCCGGCAGTACATATCCGCCAGTATTATAAAGATAGGCATTTGCAGAAATCGAGCCAGAGCTGCCAATCTGTAAAACAGATGAGTTGGTTACACTGCCAACTCGCAGTGTATGGATATAAATAGATTGCTGAATATAAAAATTCATACGATCACCTTTTATTCATGAAATACAAAAGAATAATTTTCTATAATGTAAACGCAATTGGCATATCAATTCCTTCTTGATCATACGCGTTTGTATTGCTGTAGTGATTCACAACGTATAATCCGTCACCGGTATTAAAGGATCCTGCTCCAGCAAACGTTTTGGTTACAGAATGAGGTGAAATTGAGAAGACATCCCCAATATGAAAAACAGAACTGCTGCCGATGCTATTAACTTGAACGATTCCAACAACTGCAGGCATTCTCGGAACCTCACTTCCTAAAACTTAGGCTTTGATATTAATGTATGAGAAACAATGGGAGATGTGATACAATCGCCTATTTTTCAATTGGGGCAGAAAACCGATATAATGGACATAATTGGAAGCGGAAGGTGGAGCATGAAAGTGAATGGAGAAACTGCAAATAAGGAAAGAATCGTTGGGATTGATGCAGCACGTGGTATTTCTCTCTTAGGAATCTTATTAATCAACATGATGTCTTTTCATTCTCCTTATGTTTGGGTTATCAATCCCTATTCATACTGGGAGGGTGAAATCAATCAATCCCTTTTCCTTTTTTTAGAAGTTTTTGTGGCAGCCAGTTTTTATCCGTTATTTGCCTTTTTATTTGGCTTTGGAGTCATTAAAATGATTGAAAAATCGAAACGGATGGACCTGAATCCGCGACACACTCTCCTCAGGAGATTTATATTTTTATTAGGTATAGGTATAGTCCATGCTTTTTTGATTTGGACGGGGGATATTTTAATAACCTATGCGGTCACAGGATTTTTCCTCCTCTTCTTTTTGAAAAGCTCAGTTAAGACAATGATAACCACTGGTACTTTGCTTTTGTTTATACCAAACCTTCTCCTCTTCTTCTTTTTTTGGGGGGTCTCAGGATTAATTCCAATCGATGAGGCAGAAAGCTCAGGAACAGATTTAGATCAAATTAGTCACATTTATATGGAAGGAAGTTTTTCTGAGATAACAAATCTGAGGATGGAAGAATGGATGTATCTCAATCTAAATGGGATTGGGTTGCTATTGATCATTCTTGTCTCCATTTTACCAATGGTTTTATTAGGGGCAGGGTTTGCAAAGGGGAATTGGGCAGTAACCCAATCTTCCGGTTATTTTCTTAAGATGGGAATCGTACTGTTCGCAGTTGGAATCGGTTTAAAAATGATTCCTCTACTCTATCACTTTCGATACGAATTTATTTTTCTGCAAGATTCAATCGGAGGGCCAATCCTCGCAGCGGCTTACTTATTTCTTTGCTTAAGCCTGGTTAAGACAGATAAGATAGGAAAAATCGTGACAGCCATTTCAAGGGCAGGGCGCATGTCCATTACCCTCTATTTGTCTCAATCTATTATTTGTACCTTGATTTTTTACGGCTATGGCCTTGGGCAGTATGGAAAAGTAGAACTTTGGGAAGGGACATTATTGGCTTTAGGGCTCTATCTTTTGCAAGTAGCCTGCAGCTATCTATGGTTTAACTATTATCGAATGGGGCCCGTTGAGTGGGTATGGCGCTGGTATACTTATCAAGAAAAGCCAAAATTAAAATAAGAAGCAAAGTTACAGGCCATGTAACGGAATATTTTTTTTATATTCTGAAATAAAAATTTAATAGTTTGACGTTTCCACCGATATAGATAATGGGTATATATAGTGTTTTTTTAAATAGTCTCGACTAAATCTGGGATATAAGGAAAATGTCGATTCATTTATATATTCTTTCTTTTTACTGCGTGGAAGAGGTGGTGACGTCTTAGTGAAAACAGTAAGTCAGCTTTATAAATCAGAGGAAGCCTTTGTTAATTTTATCATTGAACATGAGCTTCCAGACTATCAAAACGTGTTAGTGAACATCTTTAGCGGGAAAATCAGCCAGAATGAGATCTTAATGATGGGAAAACTCATTACAACACATATTCCTGGGGCCGTTATAATAGGGAGTACTACAGATGGCGAGATCGCTTCAGGGGCACACACCACTGAGGGTATTCTTATCTCCTTTACCGTCTTTGAAAAAACTGAAATAAAATCGTTTAGTGTTAAAAATATAAATAAGTTTAATGCAAGCTTTCTCGGTGAAGAAATCGGTTCATCATACACCTCGAGCGATTCAAAAGCGATTATCTTATATTCATCACTTAACGCTAGTGAAACGGGTCAATTTTTAGAAGGAATAAAAAAGACTGCCCCTCAGGTAAAGATTGCAGGGGGACGAGCTTGCGATAATGGCGATTATGTGCAATCGTTTGTCTTTGACGGGAATGAAGTGATTGCAGATGGGATTACAGGAGTTGTCCTGGATTCTAATAAACTGACCGCATATGTCGGACATCATTCAAGCTGGAAAGAGGTCGGCCGTTCTTTTTTAATAACCAAGGCAATCGGAGCAAATGTGTACGCTCTTGAGCATAAAAAGCCGCTCCAAATATTGCGGCAATATTTAGGGGAACGATTTGTGGAGCGCTTGCCGCTATCGGGTTCAGAATTTCCTTTTTTGCTAAAAAATCAAGATGATAAATACCCGATTTTTATACACAAAAAAGGAGACAATGGTTCTATTCAATTAAGTCAAGATGTCTCCGAGGGTGATGAGCTGACATTCGCATACGCAGATACAGAGGAAATTATTGAACAAACGGGAAAAGATCTAAGAAAGTTAACGAAAAAATCAATTGAGACGATTTTTCTGTTTCCATGTATGTCAAGAAGACGTTTCCTGCCTGATTACACCTCTTATGAATTAGAAGTGTTTGAAACCATAGCACCCTCCGTCGGATTTTTTTGTAATGGTGAAATTGTAGATACGGATGAAAAGATTCGAATCGATGGGAATGTCCTTACATACATAGCATTGAGTGAGACAAAGCAAGACAAAAAAGAGGGAGCGCCTTTACCTAAATTCAAAAGATCCAATCAGATGAACACGATGAGTACGTTTACTCATTTGATGGAAGCTTCTACTCGGGATCTTCAGCAAATGCATGATAATATCCGAGTTTCCGAGCAATATTACCGTTCTTTGTTTGATCATAATTCCGATATTGTGTATTCGACCGATTTACAGGGGAGATTTACGAGTGTCAACCGGGCTTTAGAAAAAGTATTTGGATACGAACAATCGGAGCTAGTCGGCAAGAATGCAATAAAATTTATTCAGGCTAAAGAAACTGCAAAAGTAAGAATGCATTTTTATCGGACGATGAGGGGAAAAGAACAATTTTACACTCTCGAAGTTGTCTCAAAGACTGGACAATATTACACGCTAAATATGAAAAATATCCCCATAATTGTAAACGGGGAGATGGTTGGGATTTATGGAATCGGACGTGACATAACCGAGCAAATTCGAACAAATGAAAAAGTGACCCATTTAGCCCATTATGACCTTGAAACAGGCCTGGCAAATCGAACTTTATTTACAGAGAAAGTGGAAATGCAAATAAAAGCAGCGGTAAAGAAAAAGCGGTCCTTAGCCGTTATGTTTATTGATATGGACAGCTTCTCACTGATTAATGACAGTCTTGGCCATAATGCGGGTGACTATATTTTAAAAGAGCTTGCCTACCGGATTCAAAACTCTCTGCCAAAAGGGTCTTTTTTAGGACGGTTTGGCGGTGATAAGTTTACAGTCCTTGCAACAAAGAGCGGGAAAAACCAAGATTTTTACGAAATTGCCTATAATATTTTTGACAAAATTAAGCAGCCTGTGTTGTATGATCAGCAGGAGTATTTTGTGACTTCAAGTGTCGGCGTCAGTATTTTCCCGACAGATGGGACAGATACTCTAACCTTGTTCCGAAATGCAGATACAGCGATGAACCGTGCCAAATTAATGGGCGGTAACAGAATTGTCCTGTTCTCGAACGAATTAAATGAAAATGTAAAAAAGCGGCTTGAGATGGAGAGAGATTTGCGGAAAGCATTAGAGCGGAATGAATTTCACCTAGTCTTTCAGCCGATTGTAGATATAGAGACAAAAAAATTCACCGGAAGTGAAGCTTTATTAAGGTGGAATCACCCTCAATATGGGGAAGTACCTCCTGCCGTATTCATACCGATTGCTGAAGAAATAGGAATTATTAAGGAAATCGGGAAATGGGTTTTACATGAAGCATGCAGGCAAAATGCGAGATGGCATCGGTTAGGATTTCGTGATTTAACCATCTCTGTCAACGTCTCCGCTCATCAATTATTAGATCCGATTTTTGTAATAGATGTTGCCAATACGATTGATGAGACGGGTTTGCCGCCGGAATATTTATATCTGGAACTGACCGAAAGTGTCATGATAGGCAATTTACAATATTGTTTAAGAGTGATGAAGGATCTTCAGCAGCTTGGAGTAAATCTCTCTATCGACGATTTTGGGACAGGCTATTCATCTTTAAGCTATTTAAAAACTTTACCAGTAAACCGGCTTAAGATTGATAAAACTTTTATAGACCAACTTTCCAGGAACACACCGGACCTTGCAGTGGTTCAGGCAGTTATTATGATGGGAAAAGGGTTAAATATGAAAGTGGTGGCAGAAGGGGTTGAAACAAAAGAACAGGTTACGGTTCTTGAGGAACTCAGCTGTCATTTTGTTCAAGGCTTTTACTTTAGCAAGCCTTTAAAAGAGGATGCTTTTGAGAAGGAACTACTTGTCGGACTAACTTCCAAAATATAAAATCATGCAAAAAGCTGAGCACAGCCGATATGGCTGCTCAGCTTTTTTTGTGCATCACAATGTCCGTCAGGAATCATGCCAGCTTTTCAATTACGACTCTTTTCCCCGTACTAAGGGTAAATTCAAATCGGTCATTGATCCTTTTGAAATATTCAAAATGATGCTGAACTGCACATATGACTTCTCCATTATCGAAAATCATCATATTTACACCATTTTGATTTTTCTTTTCTTTAAGAAATGATAAATGATTGTGACAGTATATACAGTCATAAATGGAAAACTCCATCGAGTTTAGGGTCATAACAAATTGTAAAAAGGCATCTTCATGCAGATCCTCCAATAATCGTTCAAGGGAATACACCAGATTTTTACGGATCCGAATTTTTGTTGCATTTTGCAGGTCAAAATCTTCGTTGGACAGTCTCACTTTATCGGTTTCAATCAGCTTACCTTTACGCCATCTATGGTTAGAAAAAACCTCAACTTCCTGGAATAAAAAGTCTTCAAGTAATGAGGCTTCCTCGCTTTCATCATCAAAGAATACCCATTGATCATTAATGTATTCAAGTGTTCCCTCAGAAAAGGATCTGGATTGATGCTCAAAAATTTTATAACGGCTTACATCCATATGTCCTGCAACCTCCATGTTGTGTAAAAATCTAAAGAGTAGGTTAATGAAATGTTAGGAACTTTTTGCCACTAAATAAACAACTTGATACTATCGTTTTTGACGAATAGAGTCTCTTTTAAACCAATTGAAATTTCGGACAATGAACAATCGCCCATGATGAGCATACAATAACAGCATGCATTTCCTGCCTCATTAATACTAGTGTAGAAAGGATGAAATAAATGTGCGGTATTACAGGCTGGATTGATTTCAAAAGGGACTTATCTTCTCAAACTGAGATTGCCGAAAAAACGGCGGAGACTCTGTCAAAACGAGGTCCAGATGATACAAACTATTTTGTCAGACCCCATGTATTATTTGGTCATAAACGATTAGTGGTTGTCGATCCAGAAGGCGGTAAGCAGCCGATGACGATCCTTCATCAAGGTAATGCTTATACCATCTGCTATAATGGAGAACTTTATAATACAGAAGACCTCCGAAAAGAGTTACTCATAAAAGGATATTCGTTTAAAGGACATTCTGACACAGAAGTTCTGCTAACTGCTTATATTGAATGGAAAGAAAAATGTGTAGATTTCTTAAATGGGATATTTGCCTTTGCTGTTTGGGATGAAACGGAGAAAAAAGTATTTATTGCACGGGACCGATTAGGGGTAAAGCCATTATTTTATACGGAATTAGGCAGTGGGATTGTGTTTGGTTCCGAAATTAAAGCCTTATTAGCTCATCCTTCCATTCAGCCAATTGTCACGAAGGAGGGCTTATCTGAAATTTTTGGTCTTGGCCCTTCGAGAACTCCAGGTCACGGTGTTTTTCGGGATATTAAGGAATTAAGACCAGCGCACGCCCTCACTCTCTCAACAAAAGGATTAAGGATTTGGAGATATTGGAATGTGAAGAGTGAACGACATACAGCTTCGTTAGCTGAAACTGCTGAACAAATCCAATACTTATTTAAAGACGCTGTGACGAGACAGCTTGTATCGGATGTACCCTTATGTACGTTCTTATCAGGTGGTGTAGATTCAAGTGCCATTACAGCCGTTGCCGCTAATCATTATCGAGAGCAGGGAATGCAGCTTCATACGTTTTCGATCGATTACGAGGGCAATGACCAATTTTTTAAAGCAAACGATTTTCAGCCTAATGCTGATGGGCCATGGATTGAAAAAATGTCTAAAGAATTTAATACGGTTCATCATAGATGCGTGATTTCACAAGAAGAGCTCGTCGATTATTTAGTTGAAGCCGTTCATGTCCGTGACTTGCCAGGCATGGCTGACATCGATTCTTCATTACTCTGGTTCTGTAAACAGATTAAAAAGGAATTTGTCGTAAGTTTATCGGGAGAATGTGCTGATGAGATCTTTGGAGGCTATCCATGGTTTTACCGGTCTGATGACTTAAATCGAAGGGGCTTCCCTTGGATGAGATCAACAGAAGCACGGCAAGCATTGCTGAAAGAAGAGTGGCGCTCCAAACTAAACCTAGAAGACTATGTGATGCAAAGATATCAGGAAACGGTCGATGAAACTCCAGTTTTAGATGGTGAAACAGGGGAGGATAAAAGAAGGCGAGAGTTATTTTATCTGAACATGCTTTGGTTTATGACCAATCTCCTCGACCGTAAAGACCGGATGAGTATGGGATGCGGTTTGGAGGTAAGGGTTCCATATGCCGATCACCGGCTTGTTCAGTATGTTTGGAATATTCCTTGGGAGATGAAAATGGCGGGGAATCGGGAGAAGGGCATTTTACGTAAAGCTCTAGAAGGTCTGCTGCCTAATGAAGTATTGTATCGTAAAAAGAGCCCATATCCAAAAACACATCACCCGGCTTATACGAAGGCTGTAACGAAATGGCTAGATTCGATTTTAGAAGATTCAAAGTCTCCTTTATATGAGTTTTTTGATGCAGCTCAATTAAAAGAACTTGTTCAATTTGAAGGCAAATCTTTTTCGACTCCATGGTTTGGGCAATTAATGTCCGGTCCGCAGCTTCTTGCGCACCTTGGTCAAATTCATGTTTGGTTTACGGATTATGGGGTGCAGGTGAGTGATTCATAGAAAATTTTAGGGGGGCAATCCCCATCAATTGAAAAACCTTAGCATTCATGGCTAAGGTTTTTTGGTGTGCGGAATTTTTAGGGGTGGATATCGGGAGTCAGAAGGGTTTTTTGGAACGTAATGCTTGTATATTGGAACTTGAGGCTTGAATATCGGAACTCAAGGTATGATTATCAGGGCTTAGAGCCGGTTTATCAGAGCTTAGAGCCGGTTTTTCGGAACTTTGAACCAATTTTTCAGAACTTAGTACGATTTTTCCGAACTCAAAAGCAGGATAACCGAACTCAAAAGCAGGATAACCGAACTCAAGAGCAGGATAACCGAACTCAAGAGTAGGATAACCGAACTCAAGAGCAGGATAACCGAACTCAAGAGCAGGATAACCGAACTCAAGAGCAGGATAACCGAACTCAAGAGTAGGATAACCGAACTCAAGAGCAGGATAACCGAACTCAAGAGCAGGATAACCGAACTCTAGAGCAGGATAACCGAACTCAAGAATGGGATAACCGAACTCAAGAATGGGATAACCGAACTCAAGAGTGGGATAACCGAACTCAAGAGTGGGATAACCGAACTCAAGAGCAGGATAACCGAACTCAAGAGCAGGATAACCGAACTCAAGAGCAGGATAACCGAACTCAGAAGTGGGATAACCGAACTCAGGAGCAGATAACCGAACTCAAAACCTAAATCACCCAAATCAAAAGCAAGTACTAACAGTCTACTAAGCACTCACCTTCACAAATGCCTTATCCACCCAAATTCTTGATCTCCATCTGAAGAGCATGAGAATACCGCGGAGCCATTCATCCGCACAAAAGGCAATCCAGATTCCAACTAGTCCTAACCCAAATGTAATTCCCAATAAATAAGCCAGAGTCACACTAACCCCCCACATGGAAAGAATGCCGATATATACGGGAAATTTAACATCTCCAGCAGCACGCAAGGAATTAATGACGACGAGGTTAATCGACCGTCCAGGTTCAAGAATAATAGTAATTAAGATTAAAACCGAGCCGAGCGATATGATCGAAGGATTATCCGTAAAGATCGAGAAAAGCGGTTTAGAGAAACAGGAAAAAACAATTGCCGCTCCTAATGAAATAACGATTGCAATATTGAGACTTTTTAAGCATCTGTCATATGCTTCGCTAATTTTTCCTGCCCCAATCATATGACCGATCATAATTTGCGTTCCTTGACTAATGGCCATGGCAAAAAGAAAAATAAACATCATGATGTTTTGAGCATACACACGAGTCGTTAAATCTTCTGTTCCAAGCGAAGCTATGAAAATGGTAATCACCATTTGAGAACCATTGTACGATAAATGTTCCCCGGCAGAAGGAATTCCGATTTTCAGCAAATCCTTAAAGTGCTGGAGCGGACGGACGATATTTCGGATTGGCAGTGCATTAGGTGCTCGTTTTACTAAAACAATCAGGATTACAATGAAGCCAATCAGACGGCTGACCGTTGTAGAAATCGCGACACCTTCTACTCCTAAAATAGGAATCCCAAACGGGCCGAAAATAAAAACATAATTGCCGATGACATTTAAAATATTCATGCCAATCGTGATATACATCGCGTCTTTGGTATAGCCATAACTCCGCAGAATGCTGCTTGCAGTCATAATCAAGGCTTGAACAAAGGCGAATCCTCCGACTATTTTTAAATAGGAGCTTGCTTCAGCCATTAACTCTTCCGGGATATCCATCATTTTTAGAATAGGGGTTGTGAACACTAGCAGGACTATGCTAAGGATTATTCCAAATATAAGGTTAGCAAATAAGGAAACGATTGAGACACTTCCTGCGTCTGCCTCTTTTTCTGCTCCTAAATATTGAGCCACCAATATTACAGTCCCCGTTGCTACAAATCCGAACATCACAATAATCAGATAAAGGATTTGATTCGCTACACCTACTGCAGCCACCGAATTGTCTGAGTATTGACTAAGCATGAGGGTATCAGCATTACCCATCAGCATGTGTAAAAAGATTTCGATAAAAATGGGCCAAGTTAAAGCGAACAAGGACATATTTTTCAACTGATTTTTGCCCGTCTCCATACGCTGTAATCTCCTTTATTCGAACAAATACAAAAGAGAAGCCGACTCAAGGATTTAAAAAACCGAACTCTCCCATTTTATGAAATATGAGGAGGTTTTATGGTTTTAACTTGAGTCGGCACTCATCTTTATTTACGATTTAGCGATGAGTCTAACAGTAATTTTTATTGCACACTAATGATAATAAATTGTTTTGCAGGAATGTCAATCGAAATCGAACGGCTTTCTTTTTGTAAGGATTTCGCTTCGAGTAAGTCCGTCCACTCAGCTGCATGACTCAGTTCACTCTTTAAAGTTATAGTTACCTTTTGGTCATTCGGGTTGACCATCACAAAAATTTCTTTATCTTCATTGAATTTTCGATAGCCAATCAAACCAGACTCGTATTCCCATTTCATACTGCCATTATTGGCCAGCAGCGGCTCCTTTTTCCTTAGAGAGATAAGTGATTGAATATGCTGAAAGAGCTCCTGATTTTGCTCATTTGGGTCCCATGGCATACACTTACGGCAGCCAGGATCCATTCCGCCTGTAAGTCCAATTTCGTCTCCATAATAAATACACGGAGTTCCCGGGTAGGTTAAAAGCAAGGTAAAGATTTGCCTTACGTAAGCAAGATCTTCCTTACACTCTGTTAAAATTCTTGGAGTATCATGGCTGCCAATTAGGTTAAATAGACCTTTGTTAATGGTTTCTGGGTAAAGGAAATATACAGTTGTCATATTCTCCATAAACTTTTGCGGTGAAATCGTCTTCCTGGCAAATAGGTCTAACACATTGGTCTGGAATGGATAGTTCATCACAGAATCAAATTGGTCACCCCGAAGCCATCCAATCGAGTCATGCCAAATTTCCCCTAATATATAAAGGTCAGGCTTGATATCTTTTACTGCTGATCTAAATTCCCGCCAAAATTGGTGATCTACTTCATTGGCAACGTCTAACCTCCAGCCATCAATATCAAATTCTTTTACCCAGTAACGCCCGACATCTAATAAATACTTTTTAACCTCTGGGTTTTGTGTATTAAATTTGGGCATAAACGGTGTAAAAGCAAATGTGTCGTAATTAGGTCTGGGCTCTTGAACAATCGGGAATTCGTGTATATGAAACCAATCCTTATAAGCCGAAGCTTCACCTTTTTTAAGAACATCCTGGAAAGGAGGGAAGTAATAGCCGCTATGGTTAAAGACAGCATCTAACATTACGCGAATTCCTCGTTTATGACATTCTTCAACAAGCTTTTTAAAGGTTTCTTTTGTCCCAAATTGCGGATCAATTTCAAAGTAATCGACTGTATCATATTTATGGTTAGAGGTTGCCTTGAAGATTGGTGTAAAATACAACCCATTTATGCCCAATTCATCAAAATAATCAAGATGCTGTATCACGCCCTCAAGATCTCCGCCAAAAAAGTTTTTCGGCGACGGATCCTCACTGCCCCATTCAAGTGTTCCCTCTGGGTTAAGAACTGGATTGCCATTCGCAAACCTTTCTGGAAAAATCTGATACCATACCGTATCCTGCACCCATTCTGGAACATCGGTTGCATCACTTTTATGAACAAACGGAAAACAGAAATAATAACCATTATCCTTTAACGGTTCCGCATAGAAACCTTTTTCACAATAAAAAATCGATTCAGATTGATTGATTAATAGAAATCCATAACGGAGCCGATGAAAGGAAGGCTGAACCGTGATTGTCCAATAATCAAACAATGAATCAGTACCAGCAAGAACCATGGGAGTTTTTCCACTATTCCATTCCCATTGCCCATCAGATATTTCAGTCCAATCATAAGGGTCTCCAGAAATCAGCTGTACCTCAGTTAAATCATTCTTTTTTGTCCTTAAAACGATTCTTAACTCGCCATTTGCGCAAACGTATGCATAATTATCGGTTGGCCGATGATAAACGGATTCAATCTGCATATTCATAACAGTCCCCTTTCAGCAATCATTATTAACAGATTATGAGAATGTCGTAATAAAATCAAGTATAATCGTAAAGATAACGTTTTCAAAAAAATAAAAAATGGGGTTGTCAAAGTACTATTTCAATGTATAATGAAAGTAGATTGTGCAATCGCTTTCACAGAATTAATGGGGGAAACTGCCATTTCTTTTTTTTGAAGAAATTGTGCAAACGGTTGTACAATCCAATAGTCTTATAGAATCCTATAATTTTTGGAGGGGTCAAAATGAAAAAAGCGTTATCGCTTTTCATGGTGTTTATGCTCATTTTGGGCGTATTGGCTGCCTGTGGTCCGACACGTGAAGACGCGCAAAAGGAAAACACAGAAAATAATCAGCCTGAAACGAACGATGGGGAAGAAGCAACAGAAAATAACGGAATGCCGGAAAAACCTGTATCACTTAAAATTTGGGTAAATGATGAAGAAAAACAAAAAGAAGCGTTACAAACTATTTTTGACAAATACACAGCTGAAACTGGTATTGAGATTGAAGTAACACCGATTAGTATGCTTGATCAAGTTGAAGCGTTAGCTCTAGATGGTCCTGCTGGTAATGGACCGGATATTTTCTTCCAGCCACATGACCGAATCGGAAGCATTGTTGCTGCTGGACATGCGGATCCAATTGACTTGGGTGATGCATTGGATACTTATACACAATCTGCAATTGATGCTGTTACGTATGACGGACAAATATACGGTGCACCACTTGTAGTTGAAACATACGGAATTTTTTATAACAAAGATTTAGTTGAAAAAGCTCCAGAAACGCTTGAAGAGTTAAATGCAATAGCAGCTGAGCATACCGATGCAAACGCTGGGACATATGGCTTTTTAGCTGAAGCTGCAAACTTCTATTTCTCATATCCATTCTTTGCTACTTATGGTGGCTATGTGTTCAATAAAACAGATGGTGCTTATGACGTAGAAGACATTGGTTTAAATAATGAAGGTGCCCTTAAAGGTGGAGAACTTATTCAATCCTGGTTTCAAAATGGATATATTCCTGTTGAAGTAAACCCAGATATCATTAGCGGTTTATTCACTGAAGGTAAAGCATCTGTTGTTCTTTCAGGTCCATGGAACATTCCAGTATTCCAAGAAGCTTTAGGTGACAAACTTGGAACTGCTCCACTGCCTAAAATTGAAGGTCAAAATGCAAAATCATTTATGGGTGTAAAATCATGGATGCTTTCTACTTACTCAGAAAATAAAGAGTGGGCAACTGATTTTATGAAATTTATCACGAATGAAGAAAATTCTCTTCATTACTATGAAGTAGCGGGTGAAATGCCTGCTAATGAAGCTGCATTGAACAGTGATGCAGTAACAAGCAATGAAATGGTTGCCGCATTTGCTGAACAATCGCAATACGGCGAGCCAATGCCAAGTGCTCCAGAAATGGCACAAGTTTGGGAACCAATCAACAATGCCCTTTCATTTATTGCGAAAGGTGAACCAGTTGAAGATGTTTTAAATGAAGCCGTTCAATTAATTAAAGATAATATTGATGCCGCAAAGTAAATTGCCATGAATTCATGAGGCTGACTCAAGGCTTTGAGGGTCAGACCCCGCAAGTACACAATTTTGTGGGAGTCACTGACCCTTTGTGAGTCAGTCTCATCATATTATTCTCAGGAGGATTTGCAATGAAAATAGAAAGAAAGGAAAGTGTAGCTGGAAGTAGCTTAAGTTTCGGTGCGTGGATTAAGCAACGACATGTGATTGCTACGATACTTTCCATCCTTTTTGCAGGATTAGGACAACTGTATAACCGTCGCTACTTAAAGGGCCTCCTCTTTATTATTCTAGAGCTTTCCTTTATTTTATCTCTTGGTGGTTTTATTAATTATGGACTATGGGGTCTTAGAACTCTTGGGATTGATACGAAAATTGATCATTCGATTTTCTTAATGATATATGGATTAATTGCGCTTATTATTTTAGCTTTTGCAATCACACTATACGTACTAAATATTTTAGATGCCAGAAAAAATGCAATCGCAATTGAATCAGGTCAGAAAAATCCGACTCTTCGTCAGTCGTTAAAAAATACATGGGATTATGGATTCCCTTATCTGTTTGTAACTCCGGGTCTTGTTATGTTGACCTTTATTGTTATATTGCCGTTATTGTTTACAGTTTCATTAGCATTTACAGATTATACTTTAAATAACCAGCCGCCTAAAAATCTATTAAATTGGGTAGGCTTTGAAAACTTTGCTAAGCTCGTAACCGTTGATATTTGGAAAGATACATTTTTTAGCGTATTTGCTTGGACGATTGTTTGGACAGTAGTAGCCACAACGCTTCAAGTAGGATTGGGTCTATTTTTAGCGTTGTTAGTCAACGATCCTCGAATCAAATTTAAAAAAACTATTCGTACCGTTTTAATTTTACCGTGGGCTGTACCGGCTTTTGTTACGATATTAATTTTTTCCGCATTATTTAATGGAGAATTTGGCGCTATTAATAATAATATTTTAGAACCGCTGTTTGGTACCTCAATTCCATGGATGCAGGATCCTTTTTGGGCAAAGGTTGCTCTTATCATGATTCAGACATGGCTTGGGTTTCCATTTGTATTTGCTCTCTTTACAGGTGTTCTTCAAAGTATTTCAAAGGATTGGTATGAAGCAGCTGAAGTAGATGGTGCTTCACGCTGGCAAAAATTCCGCCAAATTACACTGCCGCATGTATTATATGCAACAGCACCGTTATTAATTATGCAGTATGCCGGTAACTTTAATAATTTTAATATCATTTTCTTATTTAACCAGGGTGGACCGCCAGTACGTGGTCAAAATGCCGGAGGAACTGATATTTTAATATCTTGGGTATATGATTTAACGTTTGAATTGAACCAGTATTATATGGCTGCGGTTATTTCTCTTATTCTCGGATTAGTTGTCTGTCTCTTTGCGTTTTACCAATTTAGACGAACCAGATCCTTTAAAGAGGAGGGCAACATCTGATGAACCAAAAAACAAAATCGAAATTAGAAGTAACATCTATATATATTTTTCTAGCGATCGTTGCAGTAGTAATTGCCTATCCTTTACTTTGGACAATTGGAATGTCTTTAAATCCTGGTACCAGTATGTATTCAGCATCGATCATCCCGGAAAAATGGTCGCTTGAGCATTATAGATGGTTATTTACCAGCGAAGATAGTAATTACTTAATCTGGTACAAGAATAGTATTTTTGTAGCGATTATTAACTCTTTTGCTTCAGTTGTGTTAACTGCATTAATTGCTTATGCTTTTTCACGCTATCAGTTTGTTGGGAGAAAATACGGATTATATGCGTTTTTGCTTCTTCAGATGTTCCCATCCCTGATGGCGATGGTTGCCTTATATATTTTAATTAACATGCTAGGGCTGCACGACAACCTTTGGGGACTTATTCTCGTCTATATTGGAGGACAAATTCCATTTAACGCATGGCTTGTGAAAGGATATTATGACACAATCCCGAGAGAGCTTGATGAAGCAGCGAGAATTGATGGAGCAGGCCATTTTGGTGTCTTTTTCCGGATTATATTACCGCTTGCAAAACCGATATTAGCGGTCGTAGCACTCTTTAATTTCATGGCGCCATTTGTTGATTTCTTGCTCCCGAGAATTATATTAAGAAGCTCTGAAAACTATACACTTGCACTGGGTCTGTTTAATTTTATCAATCAGCAATTTGCCAATAACTTTACACGCTTTGCAGCCGGATCCATTCTAATTGCAATTCCTATTGCATTAGTATTTCTGTTCTTGCAGCGTTATCTAATCTCAGGACTTACATCTGGAGGAACTAAAGGGTAAAATGAACAACAGATTGAACAATTTTAGGAGGGACAGTGCATGTATAAAAAATCAATCGCTCTGTTTCTCATGTTGCTTCTCCTTTCACCTCTAGCTAATGTACAAGTGATTGAGGCACAAGAACGAAAGTGGCAAGATGAGATCATCTATTTTTTAATGGTAGACCGCTTTAATAATGGCGATACATCTAATGATTATGAAGTAAATGTGGAAGATCCTTATGCGTATCATGGGGGAGATTTTCAGGGTATCATTGAAAGATTAGATTATTTAAAAGATATGGGATTTACAGCAATTTGGCTTACACCTATTTTTGATAACTCAGAAAAAGGGTATCACGGCTATTGGATTCAAGACTTCTATAACACAGAAGAACATTTTGGGACCATCGAAGAATTTAAACAATTAGTCGAAGAAGCACATAAAAGGGATATAAAAATCATACTGGATTTTGTGGTAAACCATGTATCCCCTGCTCATCCTTGGGTAAAAGATCCGGAAAAACAAAATTGGTTTCATGAAAAGAAGCCGATCCTTGGCGATACACCTGAGCAATTAGAAAATGGATGGCTCTATGATTTACCAGATTTGGCTCAAGAAAACCCGGAAGTAAAAGAGTATTTAGTCGATGCAGCGAAATGGTGGATCGAGGAAACTGGCGTCGATGGGTTTAGACTGGATACAGTCAAGCATGTTCCGCAAAGTTTTTGGACTGAGTTTACGGAAGAAGTGAAAAGTGTAAAAGATGATTTCTACTTAATAGGCGAGGTATGGTCCAAAGACCCGCGGTTTATCGCTTCATATCAGGAAACAGGAATTGATGGCTTTGTTGATTATCCATTATTTGATCATTTAAGAAACGCTTTTGCGAATTATGATCAGTCGCTTGAATGGTTATTTGTACAGTGGGACCGAAACAAATCACTCTATAAGGATCCCTACTTAAACGGAAACTTTATTGATAACCATGATAATCCGCGATTTACCCAAGATATTGTCCGAAATCATTTATTTCCGGGGACAAGATGGAAATTACCTTTAACTTATCTATATACGGCTCCAGGTATTCCAATCATCTACTATGGAACTGAAATTGCGATGAACGGGGGGGAGGACCCCGACAATCGCCAAATGATGAGATTCCGTTCAGACCCTGAACTAATTGACTTTATTACGGAATTAAGTGAAATCAGGCGTCAATTCCCTTCCCTTCGAAGAGGAGATATGGAACTTCTTTTTGAAGAAGACGGATTAGCCGTATTTAAAAGAACGTACGAAGACGAAACAACAGTTGTAGCTATTAACAATACATCAGAAACCAAAACAGCATCCATCGACGAATCCAAGTTAGAAGCGAACCATGAGATGCAGGGTTTATTAAATGGTGAAATTGTTCGCAGTAATGAAAACGGTCAATTCAATATTACTTTAGACCGGGAAACGTCAGAGATTTACTTACTTTCTGAAGAAACAGGTCTTAATATTCCGTTTATCACAGTCCTGGGAGTTATCTATATCGGGTTTATTGGATTTGTTTTATTCGTTTGGAGAAAAGGAAAACGTAGAAAAGCGTCGTGACTTAGGAGGAACAGCCATGTTAGAGGATACAAGCTTCGCTATACATCCCGGCGGTCAACAGAAATTAACCAGCAGCGGATATAAACCGGTTGGGCCATTGCAATCTTATCAGCTCGCTGGAAATGTGTTTCGAGGGAAAACCGATCGGGGAGAGCTTGCCATCGTTTTTTATCGGGATGACATTGTCCGGATTGAAATGAACCCATTTGGAGAGGCGCAGCTGCTACACAGTCCTGCCATTGCAGCAGAGGCTAATCAAGTCTTATATAGACCTGAAGATACAGGAGAAACCATAACGCTTTCTTCACAGAAACTATCCGTATCGATTCAAAAACAGCCGCTATTGATTACAGTGATGGATCAAAACGGCAGAATTCTTGTGCAAGAAACAAAAAAAGGAATGGCCTATAAAGAAACAAAGGAAGTTATCTGCTACAAGAATATGAAAGAAGACGAGCACTTTTACGGATTCGGGGAGAAGACAGGTTTCTTAGATAAACGCGGGGAAAAAATGGTGATGTGGAATAGTGATGTGTATGCACCGCATAACCCGGAAACTGATTCTCTATATGAATCCATTCCATTTTTTACTACTTTATCTAAAGCAGGAGCACATGGAATTTTTTTTGATAATACGTTTAAAACAACCTTTGATCTTCGTTCTGAAGAAGACAGTTATTCGTTTGCGAGTGAAGGGGGGGCCATTAACTATTATGTTTTTGCAGGACCGACCCTTAAGCAAGTACTGGAACAGTATACCCATCTAACGGGAAAAAGCCCGATTCCCCCTAAGTGGGCACTTGGGTATCATCAATCCCGTTACAGCTATGAAACCGAACAAGAGGTTCGTGAGCTGGTGAAGATGTTCAAAGAGAAGAATATTCCGCTTGATGTTGTGCATTTAGATATTCATTATATGGATGGATACCGGGTATTTACCTTTGATCCAAATCGATTCCCGAATCCGAAGCAATTGATTCAAGATTTAAAAGCAGAAGGAATTCATGTTGTACCGATTGTGGACCCGGGTGTAAAAGAAGATCCGGAATATCACATTTATCAGCAAGGCGTAAGAGAAGATCTCTTTTGTAAATATATTGAAGGATCCATCTATTTTGGTGAAGTATGGCCAGGAAACAGCGCTTTTCCTGATTTTACCAGTGAAAAAGCACGTAAATGGTGGGGCGATAACCATCAATTTTACAGTGATTTAGGGATTGAAGGTATTTGGAATGACATGAATGAACCAGCTGTCTTTAACGAAACAAAGACTATGGATTTAAAGGTTATGCATGAAAATGATGGAGATCCAAAGACCCACCGTGAGCTCCATAATGTCTATGGATTATTAATGGGAAAAGCAACGTATGAAGGACTAAAAACAAAATTAAATGGGAAGCGGCCATTTCTGCTTACAAGAGCAGGTTATTCAGGCGTACAGCGCTATGCAGCCGTTTGGACAGGTGATAACCGAAGCTTCTGGGAGCATTTACAAATGTCACTGCCAATGGTTATGAATTTAGGAATGTCCGGTATTCCTTTTGCCGGGCCAGATGTCGGCGGCTTTGCCTACGATTCAAATGGAGAATTATTGACGAGATGGACACAGGTAGGTGCGTTAACGCCATTTTTCAGAAATCATAGTGCGATTGGATTCCTGCGCCAAGAGCCATGGTCATTTGGCAAGAAGTATGAAGAAGTCATTCGCAAGTATATTCAGCTTCGTTATCAGTGGCTTCCTCAGCTTTACACATTATTTAAAGAAGCCCATGACACAGGTGTTCCAATCATGAGACCGCTTGTGTTGGAATATCCTGAAGATGAAAATACCTATAATCTCTATGATCAATTTATGATTGGTGATAATGTCGTGGTCGCACCGATTCTGAAACCATCGGATGAATACCGTGTCGTGTATTTGCCAAAAGGGGATTGGTACGATTATTGGACTGGTGAAAAATTAGCTGGCGGAACAAGACATTTAATTCAAGTACCACTTGATACTTTACCGATTTATGTATTAGCTGGCACAGCTATTGCACATGGACCGGTACGGATGTCGACTGAAGAGAAAGAAACGGAGAGAACCGTCCACATCTATTATCAGGCGGAAAGTGAATATACATTTAAAATGTATGAAGATGATGGTTCCACCTTTGATTATGAAAATGGAAGTTTCATAGATTATTCGTTTACTATTGAGCAAGATGAAACTTCAGTAAATATTTCTGCTCAAAAACAGGGCAATTATCAGCCAGACTGGGAAAGATTCGAACTAAAGTTTCACGGATTGCCAGAAAACATTCGGGTTTCCATCAACGGCGAAGTTCTTCAAGCAAGAAAACATGGTTTGTATCAGATTAACCTGTAAATTTTGCGGATTGGGTGAGGGGTGAATAAAGTGACTGCTACCATAAAAGACGTTGCCAAGCTTGCGGGTGTATCCCCATCAACGGTTTCCCGAGTTATTGCCAATAGCTCGCGGATTAGCGAAAAAACAAAAAAGAAAGTTAGGGACGCCATGAAACAGCTTGGCTATCACCCCAACATGATTGCTAGAAGCTTAGCAAGTCAAACAACGCAAACGATCGGGTTAGTGGCGGCCAGCTCAAATGACCTTGTGTTTCAAAATCCATTCTTTCCTACTGTATTAAGAGGAATCAGTGAAGGGGCCCATGAAAAACAATATAGTCTCCATATGACAACCGGAAAAACAGAAAGAGAAATTTATGAAGATGTTGTCAAAATGGTACAAGGGCGACGTGTAGATGGGTTGATTCTTCTATATTCAAAGGTAGAAGATCCAGTATTAGGTTATTTAATGGAAAGGAATTTTCCGTTTGTCGTCATCGGAAAACCGTTTAAACATGTGGAAGAAATCACCCATGTGGACAATGACAATTTTCGGGCAGCTAAGGATGTTACGAAACATCTTGTCGATTTAGGCCACGAACGAATTGCCTTTGTTGGAGGGAACTTAAACTTTGTCGTGACGGTTGACCGTGTCTTAGGATATGAAAAAGCTTTGCGTGATGTCGGTATTGAAATGCGTAATGAGTATGTTGTGCATGAGGAATTTGTAAGGGAAGGCGGACAAGAGGCGATGAAGGAGCTTCTTTCTCTCGACGAGCCTCCGACAGCCCTCGTTGTTGCAGATGATCTGATGGCATTGGGTGTCCTTAATACTTTAAATGAAATCGGAATGCGCGTTCCTGAGGACATATCTGTCGTAAGCTTTAATAATGTTATGCTCGCTGAAATGTCCAGACCGCCTTTAACATCCGTTGATATAAATATCTTTGATTTAGGTTTTGAATCAGCCCGAAATTTAATTCAAATGATTGAAAATCCGAAAGAACCAGTCAAGCGGATTATCATCCCGCATAATTTAGTTAAACGGGACTCCTGCGGACCGCTCGAATTTTCCAATCCGAATCAGATGGTACAATTTTAAGAAGGATCGCAGCTGCGGTCCTTTTTCATGTCATGAGGAGAGTGAATAAGTTCCGGTTGTGGGGTGCGTGTTAAAATTTGATGTTATAGGGGCTAAACGCTAGCCAAAACTGGAGATTCTGCTCGAATAGAATCCCCAGTGTACCCCATTATTGAAGAAGTCGCTCCAAACGAGTGAAAGTCGCTCTAAACGGGTGAAAGTCGTTCCAAACCGGTCAAAGTCGCTCCAAAATCGGAAAAAGACGCTCCAAAAAAGGCAAAAATGCTCCAAGAAGGGGAGAAGCTGCTCAAAAAGTGAGTGATCTGCTCTGCTCCAATCGAGCATGATGTGCTCCAAAGAATAAAAAACGGTTCCCAAAGCGCGATGCCGTAAATGATCCTAAGACGCCCATTAATCGGAATTCGCGCCCAAATAAACTTTTTAACGCTCAATGATAGACTGCTGCCGCCCAAATATTCTTCAAAAACGCCCAATTAATGTTCCTCAGCGCCCAAAAATAGGAATCCCCGCCCATATAATCAGTCTAACAGCCCAATAATACGCCATCTGACCCCAAAAAACCTGATGTTAATGTTCAGCCGCCAATCTAATTCAACTGAAAAAACAAAAAAACCAGGCGCTTTGCCCGGTTCATTCAATTTAATAATTTTTTCTCCACTTCAACCCTACAAATGATCCGTCTTTTTCGAGTACTGGTGTTTCCCAGCTTTTCGATTTTTCTCTCTTAGCTCATTTTTCTTTTCATGGTTGGCTTGATTGTCAAATGCTTTTTTATCGTTATCTGAAGTGCGAGGCATAAAAAGACCACTCCCTTTAAAAAGTTCAGCAAAACACACCGGCAGCCTGCAATGGCTCTGGAACGGGTGTTTGTCCCTTTTTAGAGTATTCCCTTTACTTTTTCAAAAAAAAGATGGCAATCGTTCCCGGTCCAGCATGTGCACCGATGGTAGCTCCGATTGGATAGATGATAAAATCTTTCACACCTAATTCAGCTTGTATGAGCGCTTTCATTTCTTCTGCTGTTTCTTCTGCATCTCCATGGCTGATAGCAACCGTTTGGTTTGGCCAGTCCCCGCCAATTTCCTGCATCCAATGGATCATCCGTTTCTTCCAGCGATCTTTTCCTCTGACCTTTTCTAATGGAACAAGCTCTCCGTTCTCAACATGTAAAAGAGGTTTTACCTGCAGCATTCCGCCAATCCAGGCAGAAGCTTTGGAAATTCTTCCGCCTCTTGCTAAATATTCAAGGTTTTCGACAGTAAAAAGGTGTTTCACTTGTTTACTGTAGTTTTCTACTTCGGATACGATTTCATCCTTCGTTTTTCCTTGGGCACTTAATTCAATCGCTTTTTTAACGACGAGTCCATAGCCTAAGGAAGCACATTTTGTATCAATTACTTCAATGTCGGCTTTTGGATAGTCTTCTTTCACTTCATTGCGAACAGAATAAGCGGTTTGGAACGTACCGGATAGTCCTGAGGAAAAAGCAACATAAACAGCAGATTTTCCTTGTTGAGCATATTTTGTGAAGATTTCCTTCATCCTTAAGGGTGAAACCTGTGCTGTTTTAGGTACACTTCCTTGTCTCATTTCGCTATAGATCTGATCATATGTAATATCAAAGAGGTCATCATATTCTTTATCGTTAAGCAGAACTTTAAGAGGGAATACTTCTACATGATGTTCATTTAAGTATGTAAGCGGTAAATCACATGCACTATCGGCAATGATATGAACAGTCATTATTAACACCTTCTTTATAAAATAATAGCTTTCCCTTAAGTTTACGAAATTATGGTAAATTCAGCAACATTTAGAAGGGTATGATTTTGTGATTCTAGCAGAGATTAAAAAAATTATAGTTGTTTGTTTCGGTGCGTTATTAAACGCAATATCAATGAATTTTTTTCTTATTCCTGCAGATGTGTATGCCAGCGGATTTACGGGATTATCGCAATTGCTGTCTAGGATTGTTAATCTGTTCACTCCTTTTACGATTTCGACAGGAATAATATTATTTCTATTAAATATCCCTGTTACGATCTTAGGGTGGAAAAAAGTTGGAAAATCTTTCACCTTCTACAGTTTTGTCAGTGTTTTGCTGTCCTCGTTTTTTTTAGAAATCCTTCCGGTCAGAAGTCTATCAGAGGATATTCTTTTAAATGCTGTTTTCGGAGGAGTTATTGTAGCAATCGGAGTAGGGCTTACTTTAAAGTTTGGGGCTTCTACAGGCGGGATGGATATTATTGCGATGGTCCTATCAAAAATGAATGATAAACCGGTTGGAACCTATTATTTTGTTTTGAACTCCCTGATCATCATTTCGGCAGGCTTCTTATTTGGCTGGGAATATGCACTTTATACTTTAGTTACGCTTTACGTGACAACACGAGTAATCGATGCGATTCATACACGCTATCAAAAATTAACAGCGATGATTATCACGAAAAAATCAGATGAAATGAAACAAGCAATCCACGAAAAATTAATCAGAGGGATCACGACTCTATCAGCAAAAGGCGCCTTTTCCAACGAACCAAGAGAGATGTTAATGATCGTAATTACCAGATATGAGCTATATGATTTAGAGCGGATCATCAAAACGGTTGATCCGAATGCTTTTACTAATATTATTGAAACAACTGGAGTATTTGGGTTTTTTAGAAGAGATTGACATGAATTTTCGTAAAGTTGACATACTAAAGCCAAAGACACTCCCTTTATTGGAGGTATTTGATGAAAAAGACGCTTGTAAGTTTGTTCATGACGAGTATGTTGGTTTACGTTCTTCCTACTCAATTGGCAATGGCAATTCAGCCTTCATTTGGTTTAGCGTTAGACATTCATGTAAAGCCTGGAACAGAGCAGGCAGAAATGGAGATCATTCTGCAAAATCGCAGTACTGAGAAACGGGAACTTATATTTTCAACGTCGCAAGTGTTTGAAATTCAAATAATCAATCCGAAAACGAAAGAGACTGTCTATACGTATTCAGCTAACAAGGCCTTTTTACAAGCCATCCAAAGAATGGTTTTACAGCCAAAGGAAAAAAGAAGGTGGAGAGAAACATGGGTTTATCCAAATGGTAAAGTGCCGCAAGGGGAACATGTCGTAAAATTGACTTTATTAGCTAAAACCGTCGACAATAAGCCACTCGATCATAATCAAAGTAGTATTGTCAAACAGGTTTTCTTTCCTGAGGTAAATCCAACCGTAACAGACCTTTCTGTGGAACGGAATTACGATGGTTTCCTTGTAAGCGGGACTGTAGCAGCCAACAGTGATGACTTATATTTTACATTGGATGATGGCCACAGAGTTCTGATTCCTGAAAAAAGGATTTGGGTGAGACAAGATCATTTTTATTTCTTAGTGCCCAATAATGAAATTCCGCTGCAGACGAAAGGGACGTTAATTTTAACGATTTATACAAAAAGTAATCGGGATTCGCCTTACGTGATCCCGTTAGAAGCCTAAAAAAGGCAGATCCATAATGAAAAGGTTTTGGATCTGCCTTTGGCTATTTTATGGCTATTTGATTTGATCTAGCTGATCCTGCAGCTCTCTTAATTGCCTTTTCTCAGCTGTTGTTGAATTGGCGTAGGCCGAAGATAAGGCATTTTGCGCTTTTGCCGCTAACGAGTCGTCTTTAGAACCAGTTCCTTTACTTGCCTCAGTCACCCGATACACCCATTTAGAAGCTTCCCCGAAAAGCTGGTTCCCCACTATTCAATTCCTCCTAAAGCAGAAGAATGAACATTCTCCATTTTTCTTGCTTCAGCTTCTGCATAGGTCGTTTGATAGGTAAAAACTTCATCATGTTTCGAAACAGTAGTTTTATTTTGCTGGATAAACCGTCTAGAACGATTTCTTTTCCCCACAGCAGCAACCCCCTGTTGATGAAACCAAATTGGATCAAGTTTGTGATCCATTTATAGTGTAAGTGAAAAGCCATTTGTTCAAACAGGGCAAAATGTGGTGACTCCCACAAAGAATTAGCAGTATAATTCGATCATAGCAGATAATCCTTTAAAAATACGCCAATCCCATCTTCTTCATTAGACAGAGTTATTTCATTTGCAACTGATTTGACTTTATCTATTGCATTTCCCATTGCAACGCCAACCCCAACAAAATCAATCATTTCAATATCATTATCCTCATCGCCAAAGGCAATGATACGGTTGGCCGGGATGCCAAGGTAATCTGAGACTTTACTGACACCGACTGCTTTATTAAGACCATATTTCACCATTTCAATTACGTGAAAAGGAGCTCCCCATTTTCTGTGGTCAATCACTTCAGCATGTACATCTGACAGATGCTTTCGGATAATATCCACATCTTCCTCTTCCGCGTGAATCAACAGGCTGGTAGGAGCTTGTTTTAAAAATTCCCGTAAATCCCCAGTCGTGGTTTCAGGATTTCCGAGTGAGAAAATTTCTAATAATTTTTCATCATGGTAATGAATAAATACCTCATCTTTGACTTCTGCAATAATATTATGGAAATTATATGTATGACAGGTTTCAATTATTTCCCTGACAACGCCCAGATCCATTGGACTATGGATTTCAGCAAACGCGTTGTCAAGCGGATGATGAATAAAAGCACCGTTAAAATTGACAATAGGGGTATCTAAGCCGAGTTCATGGTAGTACATTTCACTTGAACGAAACGGTCTGCCAGTTGAAATCATAACGTGGTGGCCCTGTTCTTTAACTTTATGTAAGATCTCCTTTGTATAAGGAGAAATGGTTTTATCGTCTTTAAGCAGTGTTCCATCTAAATCTAATGCGATTAAATGTTTGTCTTTCATAACGTCTCCTTTTTTTACATTTTTTAAAGATAATGGGATAATCATTTTATTCAGTCTCTATTCGTATTATGAGGTAAATAACATAAAAGTTCTACTAAAGAATCGTAAAGAAAGGTTGAATATCATTGTTTTATATCGATCAATACGCTGTAGGCGATATCCCCGTCTTAGAGGTAGCTCTTATAAATCAAAAAGCGGCACCGCTTCCAACCGTTATTTTTATCCATGGATTAAATAGTGCGAAAGAGCACAATCTGCACTATGCCTATTATTTAGCAGAAAAAGGGTTTCGAGTCATTATGCAGGATTGTTTATACCACGGGGAACGGGCGAGGGAGCAATCTTTGCAGGAATTATCCTTTCAGTTTTGGAATATCGTGATCCATTCTATTGAAGAGCTTAAAGATATACATAATTTCTTGCTCAATCAAAATAAGATAAAAGATGACTTAATTGGGGTAGCTGGTACATCAATGGGGGGTATCATTACCCTTGGTGCATTAACTCAATATGATTGGATTCAGACAGCCGTCAGTTTAATGGGTAATCCATCATATGTTGAGTTTGCCACTATGCAGATTGAAAATCTCCAAAAGTTGGGGATTCCCATGCCATTATCGGATGAAATCATAACAGCTCAGCTGGAGATTTTAAAAAAGTATGATTTAAGTCAGCGGCCTGACATTCTCAACAATCGCCCTATCATGTTTTGGCATGGGGAAAAAGATCCGATTGTTCCTTTCCAATCTGCCTATTCATTTTATGAAAAGATAAAAAATCGATATAGAAATGAAGAGCATCTTCAATTTTATCGGGATTCACATGCTGATCATAAAGTTTCCAGGTTTGGGGTATTAAAAACAGCTGAATGGTTTGAGCAATATCTTAAAAAGAAATTAGAATCTTCCTCACATAAATAAGTTCCTTTATAAATCTAATCATTTTTCATTTAAAAAAAGATTTGTTACCATTAAAAAAAGGGATAGAATAATGGTAAAGGAGTGAATACAGAATGGATCAAGAGCTAAAAGATAGTATCTATGCTGCACTTGAACAAGTGATTGACCCTGAGATCGGAATGGATATCGTCAATCTTGGGTTAGTATATAATGTTGAGTTGGATGAAAACGGTACATTAGAAGTGGAAATGACATTGACTTCAATGGGATGTCCGCTTGCAGGCACCATTGTGGACCAGGTAAAAACAGCGGTCGCTGATTTGCCTGAAGTAAAAGATTCCCAAGTAAATATTGTGTGGAATCCGCCTTGGACAAAGGATCGGATGTCACGCTATGCAAAAATCGCTCTTGGTATTAGATAATGGAGGAGGTGTTTCACCTGCTCCTTCCTTGTTTTTTCTAAAACCAATTATTCCCTCGGAGAAAGTCGGTTCATAAAACCCTACATTCCGGTTCACACTAAGGATAACTCTTGTCAAAGGAGGAGTTACCGTGGGACAAAACCGACAATTCAGACCGGGACAAAAAGCGCCAAACAATGGAGTGTATGTGGAAATTGGCGAAACTGGAGATAATGTGATGCATCCGAAATCGATCAAACTAAGTGCAGGAGATACTTTCCCTGAAACATCGAACCATAATCGGAAGTGGACATATAAAAGTAAATTTAAATAGAAGAAACCTTTTTATATGAAAAACGTATAGGTAGATAGCATATTCAACATGAGCCTTCCAGCCGATTGGAATGGCTCTTTTTTAGGTAGGATATTTAATCGAGAAGATTGTTTCTGCGGGAGGGAAAGCCATGATGTTCAATAAAATGACCTATAAGCTTCAGGATGCCATTCGTGAGGCTGCAGATGTCGCCAAAGAAAAGAAACACCCTGCCATCGAGCCAGAACATATTTTTTACGCGTTATGTCAGGATCCATTCGGATTGTTTACTGAAATCCTGAAACAAAACAATGTTTCCGTCCAATCTGCCCAAATAGGAATGCAGAAGGCATTAGAAAAATTTCCTGAAGTAACAGGGACAAACATTGATCAAGATGATAACCAGCTATCCATCAGCTACCCCGCCAATACTCTATTAAAAGAAGGCGAAAAGCTTCAACTTAAATGGGACGACCAATATCTCTCTGTTGAACATATTTGTCTAGCTATCTATTCTTTAACAAATAGCCGCGTAAAAGAGATTCTTGAAAAAGCTGGACTGACCGCACAAAAAACTGAATATACAATTCAGAGAATAAGGGGGAATCATAAAGTGATGTCACAAAGTCCTGAAGATCAATATCAAGCCTTAAAAAAATATGGAAGAGACTTAGTTGAGGAAGTAAAGGAAGGACGTCTTGACCCAGTAATCGGCAGAGATGAAGAAATTCGAAATGTCATTCGTATCCTTTCACGAAAAACAAAAAATAATCCTGTTTTAATTGGCGAACCGGGGGTAGGAAAAACCGCGATCGTAGAAGGACTCGCACAGAGAATTGTCAAAAAAGATGTCCCTGAAGCCTTAAAGAATAAAACCATCTTCTCATTAGATATGAGCTCACTAATCGCAGGAGCTAAATTTAGAGGTGAATTTGAAGAACGACTAAAAGCCGTTCTGCAAGAAATCAAAAAAAGTGACGGACAAATCCTTCTATTTATAGATGAATTACATACGATTGTTGGAGCCGGAAAAACAGAAGGAGCTATGGATGCAGGGAATATGCTAAAACCTATGCTTGCCCGTGGAGAATTGCATTGTATTGGGGCGACTACCTTAGATGAATACCGAAAGTATATTGAAAAAGATCCCGCTTTAGAACGGAGATTCCAGCAAGTTCTCGTTCAACAACCAGATGTTGAGGATACAATTTCAATTTTACGCGGATTGAAGGAACGGTATGAGGTTCACCATGGTGTTAAGATCCATGACCGTGCTCTTGTCTCGGCAGCAACCTTGTCTAACCGATATATTACGGATCGGTTTTTACCAGATAAAGCAATAGATTTGGTCGATGAGGCTTGTGCTATGATCAGGACTGAAATTGATTCCATGCCTTCTGAATTAGACCAGGTGACGCGAAAAGTGATGCAGTTAGAAATTGAAGAGGCCGCTCTTTTGAAAGAAAAAGATGAAGTCAGCCAAAAACGTTTAGAGGAATTAAGGAATGAACTTGAGGAATATCGAAAAACGGCTGCGTCTATGAAAGAAAAATGGGAAATTGAAAAAAAACAGCTCCAAAACATTAGAGACAAACGCAAAGAACTTGAAGAGCTCCGGAGGGAATTGGAAGATGCAGAGGACCGATATGACTTAAATCGGGCAGCGGAATTGCGACATGGTAAAATTCCTGCTCTTGAAAAAGAACTAGAACAGCTAGAAACCGAACAAACACAAGCAGGCAGCGACAAAAAGCTGTTAAGGGAAGAGGTAACAGAGGAGGAAATTGCACAAATTATTTCAAGATGGACAGGCATTCCGATTACGAAGCTTGTAGAAGGAGAGCGGGAGAAACTTTTGCGCCTTCAAGACACGTTAAAACAAAGAGTGATCGGACAGAATCATGCAATTGAGTTTGTGGCGAATGCCATTTTACGTTCAAGGTCTGGGTTAAAAGATCCTAAAAGACCGATTGGTTCCTTTCTTTTTTTAGGACCGACAGGGGTAGGGAAGACGGAACTGGCCAAAGCGTTAGCCGAAGCACTATTTGACAGTGAAGAGCAAATGATCCGGATTGACATGAGTGAGTATATGGAAAAACACGCAGTTTCCAGATTGATCGGTGCCCCTCCCGGATATGTCGGATATGAAGAAGGCGGTCAATTAACGGAGGCATTAAGACGGCAACCGTACACAGTGATTTTATTAGATGAGGTGGAAAAGGCTCATCCAGAGGTTTTCAATATACTTTTACAATTGTTAGATGATGGCCGAATCACCGATTCCCAAGGAAGAACGGTTGACGGCAGAAACGCCATATTAATCATGACGTCTAATATAGGATCAGATATTATTTTGGAGCAGCAGAAGTCAGATCATCCATCTGAAACGGACCTATTACCCATTCTTCAATCTTTCTTCCGTCCAGAATTTTTAAATCGAGTTGACGAAATTGTTTATTTTAATGCACTTGATGAAACAGTATTAAAGCAAATCGTTGAAAAATTTATTAGCGACCTAGAGACAAGATTAAAAGAACGAGAGGTCTCTTTAACAGTAGAGGAAGAGGCTAAATTATTTATTGCCAGAAACGGCTGGGATCCTAAGTTTGGAGCAAGACCTTTAAAGAGATTTATCCAGAGAGAAGTGGAAAATCGATTAGCAAAGGAATTAATAGCAGGGAATATTCGAGAGGGTGATCAAGCGATTGTTTCTTTGCGTTCAGGAGAAATTACGATTGGTACGGAGAAATGAAGGACCTTATGTCTTACATCAGAAAGCCATCCGAAAACTCGTTCAATTTTATAATCTGTGAATAAGAAAAACCACCGATAATGATCTGAACCCAAAAAGTTAGACACAGAAATTTAGGCAGCTACTTGGGCATGATTTCGGTATTGAACCGGACTCATGCCTTTTAATTTTGCCTT